>JAKLEF010000082.1 GCA_022703195.1 Candidatus Fermentibacterota bacterium
CAAAAAACGGCTCTGTAAAATGTTGTTTGTCGTATTGTTACATTGATAGTCAATTTACAGGTTATCGCGTGAAGAAATGTGCTGTTCATGAACGGGGATCATCTCGGCATCTGGAGGATCGCATAAATCCGGGAGTGGTCGAGAACAACCCGGGATGCCCATCGGGCAGGCAGCTGGAATTCAGCTGCTTCCTGTCTGCATGAGAGAATGGACCGATTCATCCCAGTCCGTCTGTTAACGCAATAGTAGCCTGACCCCATCAGATGACCCCATCAGATCATAGCAACGGGGTGAGGTTCCTGGGCAGCATCTCCAGGGATCCGAGGAGGTCCCATTCCTCGAGCTTGTCCGCAAGAGGCTGCGGCAGGCCACTGCGGGGGGCGCCTCCGAGCAGTATCTCGGTCTCCTCCTCCGAGAACACTGCTCCATCCACTACCCGTTCGTTCCCTTCATTCGCCGGACAGACCGACTGGCAGCGCATGCAGCCAACCAGGCAGTTGTGCCAGGAAGCCTCCAGCCATTCCGGGAACGGAACTCCACCAGGCATTTCGTTCCAGAGGGTGATGCACCTCTCGGCCCTCACCAGGAATCGCCCCGGATCGATTGCGCCAGAGGGGCAGGCCTCGGTGCAGGCCCTGCAGGACGCACACGACTCCATCGCTGCCGGCTCGGCCCATACGTGGTTCGAGCATTCGAGATCGGTGAAGAAGGCTGCCAGTCTGTGAAAACTGCCGAAGCCTTCGACATAGGCGACATTGTTCCTGCCATATCGGGCCAGACCGCAAGAGACGGCCAGGAGCTTCACCGGCAGACGCGCCCTGCAGGCGCGGGCTCCAGCAGGCCCGAGAATGGCCGAGAGTGCCTCGCCGACTGCCCGGTCTCTGCGCTCGCAGTGAAGATAGGTAGGAGGGACGGTAACCATCGTCCGAACTCCTCTGCGATCGAACCAGAGGTGCACCGGATCGTCGGGGATGGCGACGATGACTACCGATTTCGCCGCCGGCAGGTCATCGGGCGGCGAGTAGACGAAACCGGACAGGTTCCCGCTGAAGAAGTCGCTGCCAATGATCCCATCGATCCGCCAGCGGTCGATGCTGTGCTGCAGGTCGGCCACTCGGGCGATGGGAACCATCCGGGCCCGGAACCCCAGCGCCTCGAGCCGGCTGGTCAGATCATCCTGCGTGGTCATCGCCGGTCCTCCCCCATGGATCTTGTCGCTGAGCCTGGTTGTGTCACTGGATCACGCAGCCGTTCTCACTGCAGCTTCCTGCAGTATTCGATGAAGCGGGCCTCGATCTCAAAACCCAGCCCGGCGTAGATCCCGAAGGCCTCAGGGCTGTCGCCGAAGGTCTCGAGCGCAATCGGAGCAGGCCTGCCCTTCCTGAGCCACCTCATCGCGGTCAGGGTGAGCTGCTTCTGGAGCCCGAGGCTGCGGTGGCGGGGCAGGACGCCGGGGGAGTCGATCACGAGATCGGGCTCCCGACCGGGTCCGGCCGGTCTCCGGAAGGCAGCGACGACCCCGGCGACATCCCCCTCCGGTCCGAAAACCATGAAGACTCCGTGGGGATCGTGGAGTTCCGGGCGGGTTTCGATCTCTCTTTGGAGGTATCCGGCATCCACGATACCGGGGGAGTTCTCGGTATGCCCCCACATGTCGCCGTAACTTCCGTTGAGCGCCTCGGCGAGCATGTGCAGATCGCCCACAGAGGCAAGGTCCCTCGCGGTGTATCCGGCAGGCCAGACTGGTTCGGGTGAGTCCACATCCGCGCCGGCCTTCATGATCCTGTTCTCTCCGGCCGGTGTGAAACCCCGTCCCGACAGAAACAAGCCACCCGCCTCGTTCGAGGCGTCTACCGCAGATGTGGCGTGGGCGGATCCTGCTTCGACAGACCGGATGATCACGGCCTCCAGAAGCCTGCTCCCGATCCCGCGCCTCCGCAGATCGGGCCTGACTGCCGAATAGACGATGGATCGCTCCGGTGACTGCGCCCACGTGAAGGCGTATCCGGCCATGTTCTCCGGATCAGCCTCGATCCAGGCCGTCCACCTGTCACGCGCCGGGTCGTGACCCGGCCATGCCAGCGTCGACACTGCGGCCTGCTCGCTGACATCGTTGCCGGATCGATCTGCCTCTTCGATCTCGCGGCGCAGCCTGACGAACGCCGGCATGTCCGTCGCCCTGTCGAACGGCCTCACTACGAACAGGATCGCACTACCATCCCTGATGGCCATGCAATTTCATGCCCGCCATTCATATGCAACAGCAGTCATTCCCCGGGTTATCTCCCGAGGAAGACTGCTGTTCATGGATGCTCCATCCCTCGGCATCCGTGATAATCCCTTCGATCCGGATCGAGCGCCTGAAGGATCACTGGTGCCTGTCCTGACGGCATTCCACGAGCAGCCAGCCTTGTTCCCCTTCAATGCCGCTGATCGCCGGGCAGGCATCCTCCACCGGGCTGCCGGGTCACTCGGTCGTCACGCCGTCGAACTCCTCGCTGTCCGCCTCGGCCTCCTCGCGCGTGCGGTGGATCACGCCGTCGCGGTGGTTGGGCGGGGCGTAGAGCGTGTAGAGCTTCAGAGGCACGTTCCCTGTGTTGACTATGTTGTGATTGGCCCCGGACGGGACCAGCACGGCATAACCGGCTCCTATCGGCGTTCTCACTCCGTCGAGGATCGCTTCTCCGCTCCCCTCCTCCACACGGAAGAACTGGTCGAGATGATGAACCTCCATGCCGATCTCGCCGCCCGGCACGATCGACATGAGCACGAGCTGGCAATGCCCCGAGGTGTAGAGCACTCGTCTGAAGTCGCTGTTGGCAACTGCCATTCTCTCGATGTCCTGCACGAATCCCTTCATTATTCCTCCCTCGATTCCTATCCAGACAGTCCGGTCAGGATCGCTTCAACCTCCGGTCTGGACTACCCTCCCGCGCAACGGGTTCCAAATTCGCAGGCGCATCCCGGATACGTCAGGCAGCCGCGGTGTTCACTGCCGATCCGTCGACTCTTGCTCTCTTGAACAGGAGAGCCAGACACCATGTAGAACCGGGGAACGTCACAGCCCACAGCGCAGCGATCCAGATCAGCCAGTGGACGTACATCTGCAAGGCGATGAATGGGATCAGAAGACCGTTCGCGATGAGGAAAATCCTTGCGGCCCTTGCGAGTCCACTCCCTTTCAGCGTGAATGCCGCGAAAAGCGTGGAGAGGCTCATGAAGCTGTACCCCAGTATGTCCACGGCATACAGGAAAGAGTCGAAAGGCGTGAAGAGGAAAGCCTCCATGCCCGCCACCCTGCCTGCGGCGAGCCTTGGGCCGACCCATGTGAGCTGCACGTAGTAGTTGATGCTTATCAGGACGGTGTAGACAGTCGCAAAGGCAAGTGCGGCCTGGCTCCAGATCTTCCGGTCATGCAGGGTGGCCTGGTGGAGGCTGGCCATCATCACGAGGAATGATGAACCGAGCAGGAGCGAGGGCGTGAGAAGCACGAAGAGCCCGAAAGGAGTGCTGGGATTGTCAGCTCCACCTCCCGAGCCCATCAGCCCGAGCCATTCCGCGATCTGCGCCACGTCGTAGAAGATGCTGAAGAATGTGGCCAGTGCGGCTGACCAGATACCTGCATTCCGGGTCGAGGAAGGGATCGCCTGCAGCATGCACACCTCCTCGGATGGGCTATCGTATGGGGTCAGACTACTGTCAAAACCGGCCTTGCATCAACATGGCTACCATTTCTTTACAACCAAGATCGTTTTACAGGTTGTTCCATGTAGAAAAGTGCTGTTCATGAATGCTCTGTAGATCGACATTCCGTGAGTCGACTGCAAACCAACTCTTGTCGTAACTACACCTGATGCCGATGCTCCACACGCTAATCGACCGGTTGAATCCCTCTCCATCGAGCCATCCCGGCTGGTTCCTCACACACCTGCCTGTTAACGCAAAAGTAGCCTGACACCAATGACCAATGACTACTAGAAGGAAAACCTCTCGCAGCCGCCCTTCATGTCGTAGAAGACTGCCTCGGCGTTCTTCAGATAGAAGGTTCCGATCGTGTAGCCTGTCTTCTCGTTGTAGATCTCCCGCAGGCTTGGCATCGATTCGAGCGAGTAATCGACGACCTCCTGCCTCTGGTCGATAACGGCGGTTGCGGTGATCCTCATCCACTCGCCCATGCCGCCCGTGGCACAGACCTCGATCTTGGGATTGTCCCTGACCTGACGGTAAACGTTCTTATGAGTACCGACGCCGAGGTAGAGCCTTCCTTCGAACTCCATGAAGAAGCCCAGGGGTCTGACCCTGGGTTGATCTCCATCCACGGTCGCGAGATAGAAGACACGGCTGCTCCTGAGAAACTCCAGCACACGCTTCACTCGAACGACCTCCTCAAGATGTGGTTCACCCATTCCCACCGGACTCTGGCGGCCGCGCTCTGCGGAACCGCGCCAGGAGGGCGGCACACCAGATAACAATGACGGCGGAGTATGCGCACATGCTTAAACCAGGATGTGCGAGACGCGTGGCTACGCCCAGGTTTACCATGAACACCTGGTGGAAGATGTCCAGCATCAGCACGAGTGTGATACAGCCCAGCAGAATCATGCTGCCCGAGAGCCATTCCAGCGTCTCTTCACGCCTCTCTTGCGCGAGCCAGTAGCTCCTGTTAGGCAGATTGATCATGGCATCGGGCAACCTGTGCATTGCGAGGGGGACGGCCAGGAAAACCGCAGCCATCAGCGCGACAGAACCAAAATATGTGATGACGAGTTCCGATTTACCTCCCCAGCTGTCAGGAGCGCCTGAGATGCCGAAATGGGTGGCGGATCTTTCTGGCAGCAGCGGGAGGTAATGGAGGGCGTGGAAGACGCATGCGACGCAGAGCAGCACGAAGAGAAGGCTCACAGGCTGTTTCAAGTCGTCACTCCGATTTGAGGCTGCACATCAGCATCCCCTGCGGGTCATCGAGGGAATCAGCGCATCGATCCTCCCGCCGGCGATCCTCCATCGGTTGACCGGCGTCGTGCTAGTCGTTCAGCACGAAGACGATCTTGAGTGTCACCTTGTAGGCCGTGATCCTGCCTTCTTCGACCTCGACCTGCTGGCTCTTCACCCAGGCTCCGCTCACGTTCTCGAGAGTCTTGTTGGCCCTAGCGATACCCTGCGCGATCGCATCCTCGAAGCTCTTCCCCGACGAGGCGATGACTTCCGTGACCTTTGCGATTGACATCTCACCCTCCTTCCGAGCACCGAGAACATAATGGGGTCAGACTACTCCCGAAACCAGCTTTGCATTTCATTCTCCAACTTATAGTTACAGCCATAGTCGTTTTACAGGTTATCCCCGGTAGAAAAGTGCTGTTCACGGATGCTGTCCGAATCGGCGTTATCAGAAGAGTATCGATCGGGTGAAGGTCATTAACAGAAGCGGATACTCAACCTGCCGGACACCTGTGCTCGGTCTGATGAGGATTCCTGCACAGTCGTCTGTTAACGCAAAAGTAGCCTGACCCCAACAGGTGTTCGTCAGCAGAGAGCCCGGAATGGGATCCCCTGCCGTTCGCAGCCCTCGGCGAGGTGCATCCTTGTCTCGAGAAAGAACTCACTCGTCGTCGCCCGCTCCAGGCCGTGCCTGCGGTACACCTCTGCGGCATAACCGTAGTTCATCGAATCGGCCAGGATCGAGTCGACCTTCCCGACAAGCGCGTCTGCGAGCGCATCCGAACCAGGGAGCATCGGGGCGATCATCGCGAAAGTCCTCACGCCGGCCCGATGGAGTTCGTCGAGGGCGGCGATCCTCTCCCCCACCGGCGGGGCGCCGGGCTCGAAAAGCCTGCGGACGGAGTCGTCCGATGTGGTGACCGAGAAGCCCACCTCGAAGTCCCGCGCGGAGGCGATGATGTCCAGGTCACGCAGCACCAGCGGCGACCGGGTCTGCACCGTAACCGGCCAGCAGTGTCTCGAGAAGATCTCCAGACAGCGCCTGGTGAGTAAGTATCGCTCCTCCAGCGGTTGGTAGGGATCGCAGACGCCGCTCACCCAGACCCTGTCCCTCCTCTTCCGGACCGCCTCGACCTCGAGGAGTTCCGCAGCGTTCACCTTCACGTCGACGAACATGCCCCATGGCTCGGTATGCCCGGTCACGCGCTTCATGAACCTGGCGTAGCAGAAGGTGCAGGCGTGCATGCAGCGACGTAAGGATTGAGCGCGTAGGGGTACACCTGTGACCTGGAGAGGATGGTCTTCGACCGGATCTCCCGCACGGCCAGGGTCAGACTACTCACTGGAGCGCCCCTGCAATCAATTATCCTTCTTCATCTTGCAGTTATAGTCATTTTACAGGTTATCCCGTGAAGAAAACTGCACTTCGTAAGTTCTTGACAGACTGCATATTGGAAAGCCCGTCGACAAGTCCTGCCCTCGCAGATCGAGGTATTTCGTTGATCCCGAGGCTATCCGTAGAGTAGCCTGACCCCGGATCGATCCCGGATCCCGGGAGCTACCCTGCCTTCCGGGCCTTATAGAATCCTCTGGTAATAGACGACGTCGAACCGCTGCCCGTGCTTGAGGCCGATCCCCGCAAACCGCCCGCACTCCACGAAACCGTTCCTCGCGTGGAACCTGATGCTGTCCTCGTTCAGCGAGCAGATGCTCGCGAGAATGCTTGTGATCCCCTTCATCCTGGCGCCGTCGATCAGATGCTCCAGCATGGATTTGCCGATGCCTCTCCCCGTGAAGCCCGGCTTGATGAAGTACGAGACCTCGGCGGTCGAGGCGAAGGAGGCGATCGGGCTGTACGGGCGCAGCATCCCGAATCCCACCACTTCGCCTGTCTCCGTCCTGGCCGTGGCGCTGGGATACCCCTGGCACATGTTCAGGAGCATGCCGAAGGCTTCGAGGGGAAGCCTCTTCCCGGGATACGCCGCGAAACTGTTCTCGATGTAGTGGTTGAAGATATCGATGACGGCCTCGCTATCCTCAGCCGCCATGGGAGCGAATGTGATGCTCATGCCATCCCCCCTGCCGGGACGGTCCGGCCTCTGCCGCTCAGCTGTCAGCGCCGTCCGGAAGACAGCGTTCCCATCGAACCGATCATAACGCTTCCCAGTCGGTTCAGCGGCCGTGAGGCGGATGGGCGGACCGTCATCCCGATCGGATCATCCCCTCACCCGAGCATCCGAGGATTCATCCTCCACACGCTGAAGGTGAGCGCGGACGCGAAGGAGACCCACAGCAGGTACGGGACGAGGAGTGCAGCCGCAAGGGGCTTGACGCGCCAGAATGCTGCGATCGTGGCCAGGATGAGCGCCCAAAGCAGGACGATCTCGACGAAGGAGGCTGCGCCCAGCTGCCATTTGAAGAAGAGCCAGCTCCACAGGGCATTGAAGGCGAGCTGCACGACAAAGAGCATGATCGCGGGCTTCGCGCCGCGGAAGCCTCCGACCCGCCAGACGAGCCATGCGGCAAAGCCCATCATGGCGTAGAGGACTGTCCAGACGGGGCCGAAAAGCCATCCCGGCGGCGCCCATTCGGGACGGACGAGCTGCGAATAGAAGGGGCCGGCGCTCATGGTGGCGACTCCCCCGATCGCAGCGGCCGCGAACGAGACGGCGAGCCAGAACGCGAGCCCCGAGATCTGCCTGGTTCCGGACCGAGCCATGATTCCCTCCCTCTCTTCTGCCTCACTCACCCATCCAGGCCTGCATCCGGCACGAATGCATGTCTTCATACAGCCAGACCATCCTGTCGAGGAACCAGAGCTTCGACAGAAAGATCAATGCCGAACCCAGCAGAGTCGGCCACAGGGATAGCGAGTACACGCCCCAGACGACCGGGATCATGCCCGCGGCTGAAACACAGCTCAATACTGCGGGAGGGATCCTGTGGCGCGCCGGGACAGGTGCCCTCCGCCGCTCCATCCAGATCCGCTCTCCCAGCACGGCTTTCGAAGCCCAGTTGTCGGTGGAACGAGGCATGTGGAAGATCCTCGGGTTGAGCCAGGCCCACAGGACAGCCACCAGAATGGCCAGTATCGACCACCTTCCGATCCAGGCGCGGCTCCAGAAGGCCAGGATGAGGAGCGGCAGCGCGGTGCTGCGCGTCCAGACGCTCCAGGGGTTCGCATGGCGTTCCCAGGCAGCCTCGTTCATCCCGAAGATCCTGTGCATGATGGCGGCGCTCTTCATCTTTCTGCCGTGGATGCTCTCCACGGTGAGCGGTTTCGCGCAGCGGCTGTTCGAGTCGATCCCGAACCTGATACGCTGAGGGACGCGTGGAC
>JAKLEF010000083.1 GCA_022703195.1 Candidatus Fermentibacterota bacterium
CGGCGTCATCCAGACCGCTTCCGACGGGTCGGACGCGTTCACCTGGCACAGCGTCACCGAGTCTCCGGCCACGCTCGACTTCGGAGTATCGACCACGGGGTGGCAGTACGTCGTGCTGTTCGTACAGCCCCTCACCGAGACGAGCCTCGACTGCGTCTACGACATCACCGTCACCGCACAGACCGGGATCGGGGAGGCTCAGGCCGGGCCGTTCGCTACCCTTGCCCCCTCTTCGAATCCCATGGCTCCCGGCGGTTCCTTCGAGTTCTCCATCCCCGAACCGGGTTACACGACCCTCGGGATCTACGATCTTTCGGGCAGGCTCGTGGAGACGCTCGTGTCAGGGATGACGGGAGCAGGGGAGCACAGCGTATCCTGGAGCGCCGACGACCTTCCCGACGGAGCGTACTTCGCCCGCCTGAACGCTCCGGGCGAGGGCCTGACACGGAGAGTTGTCCTTAGCAGGTAGGACGGGGCGGCCAGGGCCGCCCGGCACACGGCAGACGGAGGCGAAATGAAGCTCACAGTCGCATTGATGCTTTGCATGTTTGCCATCGCGGCCGCCGACAGCGCCATGGACCGCGTCATGACGCTGGTCGACGCGGGCGAGCTCGAGGGGGCGGAAGCAGCCTATGCCCTCGCAGCCAGCGTGGTCGATCCGAGCCTTCTCCCGGCCGAGCTCACCGCGGGCACCGAGCCCGCCAGATGCGGCACGCCCGCGATACTGGAAGCCACCCGGCTCGCCGAGCTCGACCCGGATTCCCCTCTGGCGCGCGAAGCCCTGGATCTCCTCGCGAGGCCTACCCTGAGCGGTCCTGAGCACATCCTCGACTCCCCCGCCGGCTGGTTCAAGATCCACTGGACCGACTCCGGCGCGGATGCCAGCAACCTCGCGTACGCCACCGCGCTCGCGAGCGCCGCCGACTTCAGCCGCACGGTCGAGTGCACCAACATGGGCTATGACGTTCCCCCCTCCGACCTCGGGATGGGCGGGGACACCAAGTACGACCTCTACATCATGCAGATCTCATCCCTCGGCTACACCACCTACTCGGGCGAGCCCTCCGATCCATCCACGCCCGAGAACGACTACGCAAGCCACATCGTCATCCTCAACGACATGACCGAGAACCTGATGAAGGTGACGCAGGCCCACGAATACCAGCACGCGGTCCAGATGGGATACGACGTAGCCGAACCGACGTGGTTCATGGAGAACTGCTCCACCTGGATGGAGGATCAGGTCTTCGACGAAATCAACGACTACGTGGGCTACCTCCACTCGGGCGACAACCCCCTGCGCAAGCCCTGGTGGGACATCAGGTCGGGCAGCGGCGGCCTCTACTGGTACGGCGGGAACCTCTGGACCAGGTACATGAGCCTGCGGATGGACATCCCGAGCGTTCGCCAGATCTGGGAGCTCTGCGGCGATACCACGGGCAACAACATGCTGGCCGCCCAGGGCGACGTGTTCGAGGACCACGGCATGACCTGGGAGCAGGGCTTCATGGAATACGCCTGCTGGAGGTGGTTCACGGCGGCCAACTGGTACGCGGGATGCGGCATGTATGACGACGAGGCCACCCTCTGGACGCCCGGCCCCTACGTGTTCTCGTACCACATCGAGAACACCCTGCCGGCCACGGGCGACGAGGGCGTGTACCCGCCCGAGACCTACGGCATCGCCTGGGTCAAGGTCAACCTGTCGAGCTACCAGAGCAACTGGGTCAACATCCACTTCGACGGCCTCAACAACTACGAGTGGAACCTCGGCGTGATCCTGTGGGACACCGAGGGCGACCACCAGTTCCAGTGGTACGACGTCGACCTGTCCACGGGCGTCAAGGACGTGGCTGTGAACCCCGCAGGATGGGACTACCTGGTCTTCTTCCCCGCCTTCATGGGCAACATCAGCATAGACCACACTTATGACTACACGGTCACCTACACGACCGGCATCGAAGGCGATCCCGCCCCCGAGGCCATAGGCCTTTCGGTATCGTCGAACCCGGCCGGACCGGAGACCCAGGTCCTCTTCGACCTGCCGACGGCTTCGGATGCCAGGCTGCAGGTGTTCGACATGACCGGCAGGCTCGTGTCGACCCTCCACGACGGCGAAGCTGCGGCAGGCAGCCATTCCGCCGTCCTGGGCAACCTCGTCCCCGGGACCTACTTCGTCTACCTCAGCGCCGACGGCCAGTCCGCCTCGAGGACACTGGTCTTCGCCGACTGAAGGGATGCCGCATGCATGCTGGAGGGCCGGCGCAAGCCGGCCCTCCCCCTTTCGGGAGGCGGCTTTTGCGGATCCTCTCCGCGCATGGATATCTTTGCGGATCATGGAACGCCTGCTGATCGCCGCCCTGCTCCTCGCACCCCTGTCCTGCGGGGGTGGAGAGGGGATCACGGATGAAGCTCGCGAAGCTCCCGCAAGACTCGTCTTCCTGGAGATCCGCGGTCTCCATGGCGATCCCGGGCTGCCTTCCGGATTCGGCGAGGCCGGACCGGTCAGGCTGGAGGCCTCGAGGCTGGCGGAGGACCTGTCGACCAGTCCGGTCGACATCTCCGCGACCCTTGCGGCCGCGTTCGCGGCATCGGACAGGCTGGTCATGTTCGTCGACTGCCCCGTCCCGGCGGACATCCAGCAGGGCAGGGACAACTTCTCGATATCGACGGGGACGGGCATGGATCCGGCATCAGCGGTACCCCTGCCCGATCCGCCCGATCTCCTCGCGGGGATCGGCACGGAGGGGTGGAGTTCGCTCGTATCGAGGCAGGATGTGATAAGGGAGATCTACCTCCGGTTCGCCCCGGACATCGTGATGATCCGCTGCTCCACCTCGAACGCCGAAACGGCGGTCGTCCTGGGCGCCAAATGGCTCGAATCGGTCTCGTCCGGAGGAGGGAACCTCCTGATCCTGTCTCCTCCCGAGGACTGGTACAGGGGCTGGATCGTCATGGCCGGTTCAGGAATAGACACCATCCCTCCCGAGGGGCTCACTCCGGCAGGTGTCATCAACACCGCCGCCCTCCTCGCGGGCATACCCCCCGTCGTCCCTCTCTCGAGCGGGGTCCCCGCCATCGGCACGCTCGTCGAAGGAGGCAAGATCCTCCCGTGAGGAACGCCGGTCCCATCTCCAGACTCATCTCGTGGGGAGAGGCCATGCCCGGCGGAACATCACGGCTGGCCGCAGTCTTCATCTCCACCGTGATCGTCAGGAACATCCTCGAGAGCGTCGCGAACGGCATGATCTTCCCGCCCGAGGCATTCCTCCTCCATTTCCCCGTCGCCTACGTCTTCCCGATGCTCGGCATAGTCGCCGCGATGCATCTCGTCTCCGGTTACCCGGTGACAAGGCTCATGAAGCTGATGGTCTGGGCATGGACCCTCACCATACTCCCGCCTCTGCTCGATGCTGCCATGGGAACGGGCTCGCCGATCGGGTATTTCCCCCTGGACGCCTCCAACGCCCGGCACTTCATCGTGAACTTCTTCAACCCGGCGGCGGTGCTGCCGGGCACGACCACGGGGATCAGGATAGAGGCGGCGGCCGGCTGCCTGCTCGGGGGGCTCTTCATCGGGAATGTATCCCGGAGCGCCTTACGGGGCGCAGCCGGAGCCCTGCTCCTGGCCCCCCTGTTCCTCGTGTTCTTCGGGTGGCCAGGCATCCTCCACTGGCTGACCGGAAGGTTCTTCCCGTACGCGGGAGGCATCCAGGACTTCCTCCAGTGGCACTCCTTCACCAGGCCGCACCTCGTGAACTCGGTCCACATGACGGTGTACCTGGCGGACATCTGGCCGGTGACGCTGATCGGTGCCTGGCTCGTGGCCCGGTCGGGTGATGCAGGAAGAAGGGAGATCGCCCTCGCAGCCGGCTCCTGCAGGGTCACGGCGGCGGCCGCACTCGCGGGGACTGCCGCCGTCGCGGCCTGTGCCCTGCGAGCCCAGACGGTCACCTTCGCCGATGCCGCAACCCTCGCGGGAGCCCTCCTCTCAGGGCTCGCCCTGTCCGCGGCTCCGTCGCTAGGAGGGCTTTCCGGTGCGGCGGCGCTGATCATCGCGATGTCGACGGCCGCAGCCACGGGCTGGCCGACCCTGGCGGCCGCCCTGGCCGCCGCGACCCTGCCCCGGACGGTCCCGGATGGGAGAATCAGGACAGCCCTGCTCGCGCCACTCGTCCTGGCCGTGGCGGCATCCCCGGTCTTCACGTCGCCCGTCGACCTGCTCTCCATCCTCCCTCTGCTGGCGGCCTCGATCATACTGGGAGCCGTCCCGGCCGGAGGGCGGCCGTGGATCGTGCTGCGCCCCCTCCCGCTCCTCCTGCCCGTCTTCGCGATCCTTCTCGGAGCCGAGCCTGAGGTGCCGGCACAGCAGGCGTGGCTCGCGGAAACCACCGATTCCTTCACCAGGAGCACGCGGAACTCTCATGCATCCGTATCCGCCTCCCTGCTCGCCGCGGAGGGCGGGTCCACGGTCCCTCTCGCGCAGTCGGCCCAGCTCATGGGCAGGGCAGATCAGGCGGAATGGCTTTCCTCCCTCGCTTCGCTCGACGGCACCGGGGGGAGCGGCATGCTCCAGGTGGCCGTCAATCTGGCGATGCAGGACGGAGACAGGGAGGAGCTCGTCGCCCTCCTCTCCACACCCGGCGTGGATGAAGGAGATCGTGACAGGATCATACAGGCGCTCGCGGGATCGGCAGCATCCACTGGCGACACGCTCCTTCTGCGCGAGATGATCGGATACTCCGCGCCCGACGCGATGCATCTCAGGTACTGGAGCAGGGCCCTGCTCGCCCTCGGCGACACGTCGTCGGCCGCTGGATTCGCGGCAGCAGCACTCCAGGCGCCGGGAGCCGGGCCGGGCGAATACGCGATGGCGGCATCTCTCGCGGCAGTCACGGGATCGGACTACGAATCCATGATCGACGAGGGCGTGAGGCGCTTCGGGAACAGCCGCGAACTCGACCTCTGCGCGGTGCGATCCTCCCTCGTCTCCGGGCGGCTGGCCGCTGCGGAGGGTTCGGTGGCAAGGATGCTCGGAACGCGTCCGCCCACGTCGGAGAGCCTCGATGCATGCGCCAGATGGCTGCTCGAGGCGGGCCTGGCGGACAGCGCACTGTCCGTAGCGGAGAAGGCCCTCATGATGCAGTACCCGCCGGCCGCCGGCTCGCTCGAGCTGGCCGTCGCCTGCGCCGAGGCAGCCGGCGACACCGCCAGGGCGGGGATCCACAGGAGATACCTGACCAACGCCACCGGCCCGGGACTCCGGATCCCCAAGGCGGGAGTGCATGAAGGCGATGCCGGACAGGGCACACAGGCAGGCCCCGCCGGTCCGGAGCGCCAGTCGTGGCCGGTGGAATGAGACCGACCGCGCACGGATCGATTCTCTCCCCGTGGATCGCCCTGGGGGGGCTCCTGTCTGCGCTGGTCATCTTCGCGGCGGGACCGCCTTCCTTCGACGCCCTCGACGGAGCGGAGTTCACCGTGGCCTCGGACGGGCTGTCCATCGCACATCCGCCGTCCCATCCACTCTTCCTCATGCTGCTGCGCATCTTCCCCGGCCGCGGCTTCGCGTCGGGCCGGCTGATGCTGGCCATCCTCGGCGGTGCCACGGCTGTCCTCGCGGCGAAGGCGGCGGCAGGCCCGGGTGCGATGAGGGCGCTTTCGGCCTGTGCTCTGGTGTTCTCCCCTCCGATACTCGCGCAATTCGACACCGTCGAGGTCTATGGCCTGGCCCTGTTCCTGGCGCTGGCAGCGCTTCTCATGCGGAGTTCACCGGCGGGACCGTATCTCTTCGGCCTGTCGGTCTTCGGGGGCCATCCCCTCTGCGCCCTCCTCGCACCTGCGCATATCGGCAGGCATTGGAGGAGGTGGTGGCCGCTCGCCCTGCCGGCGGTCGGCCTCATGCTCTACGTGCCTCTCAGGGCGGCCTCTCCCTCCGCCCTGGATCCTCACTACACGAGACCCGACACGCTCCGGGACCTGTCGGCCTTCTTCGGGATGTACTCGGGCAGGCTGGGCGGGATCTCGACCGGGGGATTCGCGCTTCTGGGACCCTGGACAGCGGCCGCGGCCGTCCCGATGTGCATCCTGGCGGCTGCGGGCAGGCCCAGGCCTGGTGAGATCGCCGCCCTGATCCTCTCGCTCGGCCTGCTGGCCTTCTATGCAGTCCCCGATCCGGCCGGGATGGCATTCCCGGCCGTCCTGTCGCTCTGGCTGCCGGCTGCGCGTGGAGCCGCAGGGCTTTCAGGGAGCCGTTCGATCGCAGCGAGGATTGCAGCACCGGCCTGCATGGCGGCGGTGGCCGCGCTCGGCCTCGCCGGTTCGGTGCGCAGCAGTGACCGGATCGCGCGCACGATCTCGTGCGACATGCTCAGGGAGACCGATCCCGGGGCGGTCTACTGCACGACGGGGCACGACACCTTCCACGCCGCGTATCTGCTCTCGATCGAAGACCTGAGGCCGGACGTCATCCCATCCGACACCTACGGCAACTACTTCCACCTGTCGCTCAGGGAGCCCTTCCCGGACAGCATAGGCGGGAGGCCCGTGATCGCCACCAGAGCCTGGGAGAGCCCTTCGCTGTTGCTCTCGGGGCTGGTCTTCAGACCGGCGGACGCGGAGGAGGAAGCAGTGCGGCTGGATGTCGAAGGGCTTCGGGCTGTCAGTCCGGATGCATTCGCCACGGACCTCGCCGCGGAAGCCTTCGCGAGGCTGGCCATGCAGACCAGCGGCTCCGAGAGGGATTCCCTCTCCCGTCTCGCCCTTTCCATGGCGGGAACCCGGACGACCCGGGCGAGACTGGAGGCGATGCTTGAAATCCGGTGAGAGGCTCCTTGCAGCGGGTCTTCTGGCGGTCACGCTCGTGTGGTGCCTCACCCCCGTCTACAGCGAGAACATCTTCTGGCACCTCAGGAACGGCGAGGACATCCTCGACACGGGCACGGTCAGGGTGGAGGACCCGTTCACCTGGACCATGCGCGGGCGTGAGTGGATCCAGCAGGAGTGGCTGGCGGAGGTGGCCTTCGCGGCTGGCTGGAGGGCCTGCGGGCCCCTCGGGCTTTCGATCGTCAAGGCTGCGGTCGTACTCGCGGCCGTCTCGATGGCCGTCGCCGCCGCCAGAAGGAGGGGCGCCGCCTTCGCGGGAATCGTGCTGGTGGCGGTCTTCTGGCTGGCGGCCGCGCAGGCCAGGTGGTTCGAGCGCCCGCATATCTTCACGGACATGTTCTTCGCGGCCTACCTCCTCATACTCTCGAAGAGGCCTGGGCCGCCCGCCGCCCTTGCCATGTTCGTCCCCCTCCAGATCCTCTGGGTGAACACCCACGCCGGGTTCATGACCGGGCTCCTCCTGCTCTGCCTTCCGGTGCTCGACCTCCTGGTCGAGAGAAGGATCCGGGATGCAGCCGCCTGGCTCACCGTCCCCGCCGCGGCCCTGCTCTGCTCGGGCGTCCATCCCAACGGATTCAGATCGCTCTCGTACCTGCCGGACTTCCTCCGGCAACCCCTTTTCCGCGATTCGATAAGGGAGTGGTGGAGCCCGTTCGATCCCAGGTTCGGCTCTGCATACCTCCCGGTGCTCCTCGTCCTCCTCGTGGCAGCGAGCGCAGTTCTGGCGGCTGTCGCGGCTCGAACGGGGAGGATCCGCAGGATTCCCCCCTCGGCCCTCGTCATGCTTGCCGGGCTCTCTCTCGCCAGCGCCTTCGCCGCCAGAAACGCCGAACTCCTTGCCCTGGCCGCCATCTCGACCCTTCCAGCGCTGCTCGGCAGGATACCCTGGGGGCTGCCGGCCTCGGCGCTGTGCGCGGCTGCTCTGATCCCCCCGGTCTTCGGGCTGCCGAGGGAGTTCGGCCCGCCCCGGAGGTTCGGGCTGGGCATCGCCTGGGAGATCTACCCGGTGGGCCTGGCCGACTTCATCGAGGAGAACGGGCTCTACGGCAGGGTCTTCAACACCAACGAGATATCGGGCTATCTGGAGTATCGGTTCGGAGAGAGGCTCCCGCTCTACATGGACGGGAGATGCCTGCTCTATCCCCAGGACTTCTACGCGGAATACCTCCTCCTGGCCCAGGCGCCCGACAGCCTGTCGGCCCCGCTCCAGCTCAGGCTCCTTTCCGCGGCGGACATCGAGATGGCCCTCTACGACTGGCCGGATCAGCGCGGTTCGACCGCCAACCTCCTGGCCGAGTTGCCGGATTGGGAGCCCGTCTACTGGGACAGGCTGACGGTGGCGTACGCCAGAGCCGACTGGCTCGAGTCGATCGGGGCGG
>JAKLEF010000084.1 GCA_022703195.1 Candidatus Fermentibacterota bacterium
GCGCAGAGGACCCTGGGCAGGCTCGAAGCCTCGGTCGAGAGACTCCAGAGGGATGTCTCCGCCCTCCTCCCCAGGATAGGGTCGACTCTCGAGAGCTTCGACAGGACCGGGCGCGAGCTCACGAGGACTGCCGGTACGATCACGTCGGCGGTCGATGTGATCAATCGTGAGGGGCCCCGCTCGGTGGCAGCAGGCGTCATCAGATATCTCCCGCTCGTCCTGGGTGTCGCCCGGACGGTGTTCCCGCTGTTCTCCCGGAGAGCGAGATGAAGCCCCTTCCGGGAGCCTCGATGCTCCTGGCGCTCCTCCTCGCGGCGGGATGCGCCAGGGAGGCCGAAGGCCCTCTCAAGGGAGTCCTCGTGGTGTATCCCGACGGAGAGGAGCAGGCGGCGGACAGCCTCACGGGCCTGTACCAGAGAACAATCACCACCGTCGACCCCGAGCCTGTCTTCTCGTTCTCCTTCTGTTCAGAGAGCGAGTTCACGGGGTCCCTGCGCAACAGGAGGACGATCCTGTTCCTGTCTGCCGACGAGCAGGGCCTGCCGGCCGAACTCCGGGGCGGAGGGCCCGTGTCGGGCGCCAGGGATGTCTGGGCCCGGGGCCAGAGGGTGTTCGGCACGGTGATCGGGTCAGCCGGCCCGGATGCCGTCTCTGACAGCCTCGAAGCCGCGTACGACCGGCATCTGCGGGACTGGCTCTTCCAGGATTTCGTCAGCACCTCCATGACGAGCCCCGAACGGATGGACAGCCTTGCCGCTCTGGGCTTCCGCATGGACGTACCCAGATCCTACGCCACCTCCGAGTGGATCCCGGAAGACGGCTTCGTCCAGTTCCAGCGCCCGGTGTCCGACAACGGGCGGCTGATACTGAGCATCCGCTGGGTCGGGGGCCTCGAGGCGCTGGATGCCGACGGAGCCGTTGCCTGGCGGCAGGACATGGCCCGCAGGTTCTTCTACGATGCCTCCGCCGACTCGGTCGACCGCTCGAGGCTCGAGGCCCTTCCCCTCTCGACGGGGGGCATGACGGGCTGGAGGCTCACGGGGGCATGGATCAACCCGCACCATCTTAACGCAGGCGGGTTCACGAGCTATGTTCTCCAGGATGCAGGCAGGTCCTTCCTGCTCGACGCCGAGATCTTCAATCCCGACGCCGAAAAGGAGCCATACGTGCGCGAAGGGTGGATCCTCATGGGGACCTTCGCCGTGGAGGAACAGGATGGCTGAATCTCTGGAGGCCGAGATCCGGCAGCTCTACGAGGACTGGATCGCTAATCCATCTCCGGTCGTCTGCGCGAGGCTGGCCGACAGGCTGAGGATAGCCGGGCGCAACGACGAGGCCCTCGAGGTCTCCCGCCGGGGGCAGAAGGACTGGCCTGGCAACAACTCCATACGGATGGTCATCGCACGCTGCCTGAGGGGCACGGGGGACATGCAGGAGGCCCGCTCGGCCTTCGAGGAAGTGCTGAAGACGGATCCGTTCAATCTGGTGGCCCTCAAGAACCTGGCCGAGATGTCCATGGTCGAGGGCAGGTATCGCGACGCAGTCAAGCTCTTCGGCGACTATGTGTTCGAGAATCCCGGCGACCCCGAGGCACAGCAGCAGCTCGAGGAGGCGAAGCGGAAGGAGAGGACGGCCCCGGAGCCCGCGCCCGTCCCGTCCGGTGAAGAAGAAGCAGTGCCACCAGAAGCGGTTGTGCCACCCGGAGCAGTCGCGATGCCCGAAACCGTTCCTGCAGCAGCTTCCGGGCCGGTCGTCGTCGAACCTGCAGTCACCCTGGAGCAGGCCTTCGCGGCCGAACCGGAGTCTCCCCCGGTGCAGGCGGCCTCCCCGGTCGAGGATGCCTTCTCGGCCGACAGCCCTGCCGGGGCTGGCCCCGAGCCTCCATCGCCGGAACCCGCGTCTGCGCCGGAACCGGCCGCAACCGTCGAGCAGGCCCTCCCGGCCGAACCGGAATCCCCCTCTGGGCAGGAGGAGGCTGACGTGCCCGCGGCTCCGCTCCGGTCGGAGGCAGGATCTCCCGGACGGGACGCCGAACCCGTGCCTGCACGGGCGGTGGAGCCTGCCTCCGCTCCAGAACCCGCAACAGCTCCTTCGGCGGAGCCGGCGGCTTCCACGGCGCCGGAGCCCGAAGCCTCGCCGCAACCCGGACAGGCCCTCTCCGGAGAGGAGGCCGCCCCGGCGCCGTTCCCACAGACCGGACGCATGGAGCGGATCCTCAGGAGCCAGGGCATGGCCGTTCCCGAAGCAAGGCCGGCGGCTCCCGCCCCCGCCCCCGCCCACTCTCCCGAACCCAGGGCGGCCCAGGGCCTGAAGCGGGAGCCCAGAAGCCTCTTCGACCTCTTCTCCCCCGAGGAGCGGGCCGAGCTCTTCCTCGAACCGTACCGGCAGGAGGAGAAGTGAGGGGCGCCAGGCCCTCGGTGCTCGTCGTGGACGGGCCCAGCCTCGGAGCCCTGGGCCGCCGCGATCCCGCACTGTACGGTACGGCGACCTATCGGGAGCTCACGGCCTCCGTGAAGGCCTGGGCGGATGATCTCGGGATGGACGTGGAATCGATCCAGTCGGACAGCGAGGGCGGCATCGTGAGCGCAGTCTGGGCCGCCTCGGGCAGGCTGGATGCGCTGGTCATCAACCCTGGCGGATACGCCCACGGCTCGATGGCCATACACGACGCGATGGAGGGCTTCGACGGCCCGGTCATCGAGGTGCACCTCAGCCAGGTGATGGCAAGGGAGCCGGAGCGCCGGATACTGGTCACCGCACGCGCAGCCGACGTCCTCATATGCGGGGCGGGGACTGCTGGATACAGGCTGGCCCTGGAGCTCGTCCCGGGCATGATGAAGGCATGAGAAGCCGGAAGGATTCTTGATGATCTGGACCACGGACCTCAGGAAGGGTGTCGTAATCGAAGTAGATGGCGTGCTCTTCCTCGTGCTCGAGTACCAGCACGTGAAGCCGGGCAAGGGCCCGGCCTTCATCAGGACGAGGCTGCGCGAGCTCCAGTCCGGCAAGGTCCTGGACAGGAGCTGGCGCTCCGGCGAGAAGGTCAAGGACGTGAGGCTCGAGAGGCGAACATTCGAGATGCTCTACCGCACCGAGGAAGGCCTCGTGGTCATGGACCCCGACACCTTCGAGCAGATCATCCTCGACGACCGGGTGGTCGGCGACACGGCCCTCTACCTGGTCGACAACTGCAGGCTCGAGGTGCTCTTCAACGGATCCGAGCCCATCTCGATCGACCCCCCCACCTTCGTCGACCTGCTGATCGTCGAGACCGACCCCGGGCTGAAGGGCGACACGGCCAGCGGCGGCTCGAAGCCCGCGACCCTCGAGACGGGCCTCGTGGTTCAGGTTCCCCTCTTCCTGAAGGAGGGGGAGAAGATAAGGGTCGACACCCGCACGGATACATACATCGAGCGGGTCAAGAGCTGACGGGATGTCCGACAGGCTCGTCGTAATCCCGACCTACAACGAGAGGGAGAACGTCGCGGAACTGCACCGGGCGGTCCGCGACGCGTGCGACTTCGACATGCTCTTCGTCGACGACTCGTCCCCGGACGGAACGGCTGGGGCGGTGAAGGTCCTGGCCGCATCCGACCCCGGTGTCGGCCTCATGGAGAGGTCGGGCGAGAGAGGGCTCGGCAGGGCCTACGAGGCCGCCTTCAGGAAGGTGATCGAGAAGGGTTCCTGGCGGCGGGTGTTCATGATGGACGCCGATCTCTCCCACCAGCCCGTGCATCTCCGCGGGCTGGACGAGGCTCTCGACGATCACGACATGGCTCTGGGCTCGAGGTACATCCGGGGCGTGAGCGTCCTGAACTGGTCGATCCTCAGGCTGAACCTGAGCTATACCGCCAACTCCTACATAAGGGCCGTCACGGGGATGCCCTTCTCCGACTGCACCAGCGGCTTCAGGGGCATAAGGGCCGAAAGGCTGGAGTCGATCCTGTCCGGCAGGAAACATGCCGGAGGCTACGCATTCCTGGTCGAGATGCTCCACAGGGCCTGGAGGTCGGGGCTCTCGATCCGGGAGGTACCCATAGTCTTCGTGGAGAGGGAGCACGGAGAGTCGAAGATCTCCGCCAAGGTCATGCTCGAGTCCCTCGTCACCCCCCTCCGCCTAAGGCTGACCGGAACCCGGCACTCCGCCCGGGGATCGGCCGGCGCTCAGTAGCAGGCGTACAGCTCCCTGACCACCCCGTCCTGCCAGTTCCTGGCGGAATGCACAGCGCCCTGGGGCACTTCGCACATGATCGCCAGGGCGATCGTGCGGCCGCCCGAGGTCCTGAGGATCCCCGCGAGCGAGGCCGTGTCGCCCAGGGAGCCCGTCTTGCCCCTGAAAGCCCCCGGCGGCAGGTCCGAGAGCCGTGTGGCCATCGTGCCGTCGACTCCGTTGACCGCGAGCGAGGCCAGGAACTCCGGCCCCCACTCGAGCGACCCCGCACCGTCAAGCAGGACTCCCACGAGTTGCGAAGGGCTGATCCTGTTGAGCCTCGAGAGGCCCGAACCGTCGGCCAGCTGTGCTCCGTCGACGCCCTGCAGCTCCTGGAGCATCCGCCCGGCCATGTCGCATCCCGCCCGTGTAGTGGCCTGCCCTCCCGGGTGCGAGCCCGCGGAGGCCCTCAGCAGGAGTTCGGCCACCACGTTCATGCTCCACTTGTTCATCTGGGCGGCTATCTCGTACACCGGCCGAGATCTGATGACGGCCACCCTCGTGAGCCCCTCGTCCGAGGGGACCTGCCCCCCTCCTACGGACGTCACCCTGAGGTCCCTGGTCTCCAGCTCGTTGGCGAATACCTCGGCGAACTGCCGCGGGGCTCCGGCGAACGGCACGTAGACGACGACCGTGGTGTCAGGAGGCATGGAGCCCCCGAGCGTGATCACGGGCTCCGAGGTCGCCCAGCCCTCCGGCCTCGCCGTGGGCTCCCAGTCCCTGGCCGTTCCCACGGCCACCGAGCCCCTGAGCTCGAGCCCGGGCAGTTCCGGGTACTCCTCCACGGATACGGAGCTCCGATCGGACGTCAGGACGAGTTCGAGCACGTTGTCACCGAGGGTCAGGGCCTCGACCGGCGGGCAGTAGACCCGGGACCAGTCGTCCTGATCCCAGCCCGGGCACCGGTTCGAGTCGGCGAAGGCGGATGTGTCGAAGACGAGATCCCAGGATCCCCCCCGGAGGGCCGAAGCTGTCTCCACCGCGGCCCTTTCGATGTCGTCAGGCTCGATGAGGGGCGCCCCTGCACCCACGATGTAGATGGTCGATCCGGCAGGGTCGGCGAGGATGTCGGTTTCTATGATGCTGGAGGGGCCGAGCGTGCGGAAGGCCAGCAGCGTGGTGATCAGCTTGACGGTGGAAGCGGGCCTGAAGAGCTCGTCGGCCCGGGAGTCGAGCAGGACTTCGCCGGTCTCGGCGTCGACGGCCTGCATGCCCGTCCTCCACGAGGTTGAGGGCTGGGTCGCGGCTGCACCTGCGGCCGTGAGCGCGGCGAGTATTACGGGGTGCATCGAGGGTCCACCTCCGGTGTTGACAGGTCCCGGGCGAAACTACATTAACCTGTTTCGTCCCGGCAACACCAACCAGGCCATGCCGCCCTCCGGGGGGAGCTGCGATGCGGTACGTCCTCATTCCGACTGTCATGTTCCTCCTCTCCTGCGGCCGGGAGGAGGCGCCGGCGGCCGTGTCGGCCGGAGGCCGTATCCTTTCCTACGATGATGCCGCTGCGATCCTCGAGAACATCGAGCGTGACTCCGTCTCCGTGACCGCGTTCGCCGAGAATGCGGTCGACCGGCTCCTGATACTCGAAGACGCATGCGCCAGGGATCTGGATGAAGACCCCGAGGTCGCGTGCGCCGTACATGACGCCGCCAGGACCAGGCTGCAGTACATCTACCTCCAGTACAAGCTGGGCTCGGTCGAAGTCCCCGAGGATTCCATACGGTCCTTCTACGACCGCATGGGCGAAGAGCTCGTCTTCACGGCAATACAGGCGGACGACAGCCTGACGGCGGACAGCCTCCGGGCCCTGGTGGCGGCCGGAGCCGACGCCCGGGCGCTCGCCGCATCCTCGACGACCCTTATGCAGGACAGGCCGACCGGGGGGCGCTGCGGCCCCACGGACAGGACGAGGCTTGTGGGCGTCGACAGAGACCTCCTGACGGGTCTCGCCCCCGGCGACATCTCGCGCATCGCCTCCACCCCGTCCGGCTTCAGGTTCCTCAGGCTGGACTCGGTCCTGGCCATGGACCCACCCCCCTTCGAGGAGGCCGAGGGCCGTATAAGGGACTTCATCTGGGCCCACATGTCCGAGGAGTACAGGGCCATCCTTGAGGACAGCCTCGTGCAGGCCCGGGGGCTGCGGGTGGATTCCTCCGCTGCCGGGCTGGTGGCGTCTCATGCTCTCGACCCGGTCGGGCGCTTCTCCCCCTACACGGAGTCGGAGGCCCGGATGACGGCCATTTCGTGGGACGGAGGGGAGAGGAGCGTCCTCTCTCTCGCGTGCAACATCAGGGACCTGCCCGAGAACCTTCCCAGAACAGCGGGCGACACCGCATGGGTGACGGACTACTGCCACCTGCTGGGCCTTTATGAGATCATGGCGGCCAGGGCGGTAGAACTCGGCCTCGACGAGCACCCCGTCGTCGCCCCTGACATCCGGGATGCGCAGGAACAGGTTCTCCTGGACGCATGGTTCGAGACCGTCGCGGGTCCGAGGATCATGATCACCGAGCAGGACCTGCAGGATGCCTGGAACGACAACAGGGACATGCTCCTGATGCCCGAGGAGCGCGTGTTCAATCTAATATACGCCACGCCGGGCGCGCAGGCCTCGGCCCTTTCGGCGCTGCTCGCCGCCGGAGGCGATCCGCTCGCCGACCCGGGGGCATTCACCGTTCCTGCCGCCCTGATGGAGGATGCCGGATCGGCCCTCACCAGACCGCTCGAGATGTCCGATCTTCCGGCGGAGGTCGGCCCCGGAGCATTCGCCCTCGCTCCCGGACAGGTCCTGTCGTGCTCCGTGGGAACAGGCGGGCTCGTTTTCGTCAGGCTCGAGGAGGTCATCCCCGAGAGGGAGGCCACCCTGGAGGAGTCGCGCGACGCCCTGATGCCGATTCTGTACTCCGCGAGGCGCGAGGAGGTGCTTGCCGGACTTGTAGACAGCCTTCGATCGGCGTATGCTTGGAACATCGACTGGGAGTTCTTTGCCAGGTTCTGGCGGGATGGCGCCGGCGCTACTGACCACCCGGGGGTTGAGTGATGTTCTGTCGTATCTGCGGCCACGACAACGGAGACAGAGGCACCGGGAAGTGCGGCAACTGCGGGTTCGATCTCGAGTATCAGAACCGGCCGCTGAAGGAGCAGAGGGAACCCCTGCAGAAGACCCTCGACATCCCCATCAGGATCGAGGGGCCCGACCATCTCGTGGTCATCCCCCGCAGGAAGTCCGGCCTTGCGGGTGTGGGTCTGGGCGTCCTCGGGCTGATCCTCTGCACCGTCATCCTCGTCTCGTTCGACAGGGCCGAGGACGTCTCCACCGGATTCTCGGCAGACTCATCCTCCTCGATCGAACCCGAAATCCCTCTCGACTCGCTCCCGATCAGGGTAGGCAGCGACATCGTGTACCAGCTCAACGCAGAGGGCACGAGCGCGGAGCCCCATACCAACCTCAACCTCAGCCTCATCCCGGAGGGAAGCACTGTCGCGTTCATCGCCCCGGCCTCCGTGCCCATCAAGCCTCTCGTCGTCTACATCGACATGAAGAACCGCGAAGGCGACCAGGCGAACCTCGATCTCGACGGGCTCTGCATGTGGTCCGACGAAGGGATGACCGAGTTCGAGAGGCTGCCCCTTATAGTCCAGTCGGTGATGCCCGACTCCTCCCCGACTCGCCCCGTCGGAATGAAGGTCCTCTTCACCGACCAGTGGCTGGTGGGCCGGGTGGAGGAGTTCTCGATCGAGATCACCTCGGCCCTGCCAGGCGGCGAATACAACCAGGCCAAGCTCGACAGCGTCCTCAACCGCGACATCGAGGGCAGGCCGGTCGAGGTCACCGTGATGTTCTCCGAGACGACCCTCCTGGGTGATGCCTTCGAGGTCATGAAGGCCGTCCTCCCCTCGGTCGAGAGCAGGGGCTACACCGGCCTGGGCCTGAGATACTTCCTCCTGGAGAACTGATCCCGGGCTCGAGACCCGGGCATCCGATCCCCGCCCGCTCGATGCCGGGGAGGGCGCCCTGCGCCCGGCTCCCCCCGGCCGGGTGC
>JAKLEF010000085.1 GCA_022703195.1 Candidatus Fermentibacterota bacterium
CGGAAGCTCGTGCCCCTGGCCTCCTCCATCTCTAGGAGCTCCACCGATCCCGGGGTGCCCGGCCTCTCCACGAAGACCGTCTCGAGCATCACTTCCAGGATCTCCGCGAACCTGTCGAATCCGACGCTCCCGCGGTACGCGGGCGCGGCAAGACCCGGGAGCGATCCGACCGCCGCTCCGGCATGGCCGTCCGGACCGGTGAGGATCATCGCGGCCCTGCACAGACCCTCGAGCATGATTCCCGGCGGGGCGGTGCCGGGGATCAGTGCGTCACCTTCGAGGAGGGCCTTCGCTAGCGCGGAAGCTCGTGCGTGGATGGTCCCGTCGAGAGCCGCCATCCTTCCGAGCATCTCCCTGCCCCTTCTGGCTCCCGATGCCTGCACTGCGAGCGCGATCTCGTCGGGCGAGGCCCGGAAAGCGTCCGCCACCGCCGCCGAACCGGACACGCGGGTCAGCTGGCCGTGATGGAAGTCGAGGTTCCTCAGCCTGGCGAGGTCCGAGAGGAGCGAACCCGCGGGCAGGCTTCCCAGCCTGCACTTCCAGGGCCGGGCTACCGGGATCCCCTCCGCCCTGAGGAACGTCTCGACGGTTTCGAAGGCCTGCCCCTTCCCTGCGACCGCGGTCTGCGAAGCGGGGATCCCTGATGCGGACGGACCCGCTAGAGAATCGATCACGGCCCTCGCGACCCCGGCCGGGCCGGGCGCGTTCACCAGCCTGAATCCTTCCGGGATGATCCTGACGTCGCCCGAGAGCAGGGCATCGGCAAATGGGAGGAACCGGGAGGGGGGGCGGTTCGAGTCTGCGCGCATCCTGTCGCCGGCCCTGCCGTCCAGCAGGAATCTCGTCGGCCTGCCGATCCCCTTCCAGGCTTCGAGGGCTGACGGGACCGGGCACATGAAGACCACGCAGGGGAGGGATTCGACCAGGTGCCTCAGCATGCGCCTCTGCAAAGGGTTCAGGTCGAGGAATCCGTAGAGGATGATCGAGCGGTACCTGGACGGCTGCGACGACAGGGCCGAGATGGCGGCCAGGTCGTGAGTGCCGGGGAAGAGGCCCGTCCTGAGCCGAACATACTTCCGGAACGCTATCCCGACGGCCTCGACCGTGCTCCGTTCAGCCGCAGTGACGGGATCGCCCCCGGACTCGGATACGAAGGCGCTCACGTCGTAGGAAGCGGGATCTATTCCCCTGTCCAGAAGATCCTTCTCGAAGAACGAGGAAAGGGAACGGGCGGCATGGGTGACGCCCGAGAGTGCGGAGTAGGGCAGCCCGGCCGGGATGGATCCCATCGCATCCAGGGCGAGCATCGTGCGGTCCGCCTCGCCCGGTTCCTCGCAGGAGAAGGGATCGGAAGCGAGCCTGGCGGCGAGCTGGGGGAATCCAGGGAGAACCTCCAGCCCCGGAAGGATTCCTTCGCCGGCATCGGCGAGCACCCGGAGGACCCTCCTCTGGAGGGCCGATCCCGCCGAGACTAGGGCTGCGGGACCGAGGGCAAGGGCTCTGGAAACCTCGCCGGGAAGGACCGATTCGAGCGCCCTGTAGTGTCCTTCGATCAGTTTGAGCATGTTCGAAGATACCGGGCGATAGGGAACCCAGGGAGTCGACAGGCGGGAGGGCGCGTTGAGCAGGTCGGGCGAGCAGGCTTCCGATGGCAGGAAACTCGTTGCGCTGAGGCAGAAGATGTCCTCGGCCAACCCGTACGAACTCGGCCGGATGAGGGCGCAGGCGGTACGGCTGCTGTTCAGGCTCGGGAATCCCGTCGCCGCCATGGACGAGGCCAGGCTCCTGTGCGGGGAGCAGCCGGACAAGGCCTACTCCTGGATGGTGTTCGGAGACGCCTGCGCCACTGCAGGCGCCTGGCGGGACGCCCTGGAGGCCTTCCTCAGGGCCGCGGCTCTCAGGAGGGAGGCGGGGCAGGAGGCCGAGGCGCTCAGGACCGAACTCGGTCCGGCATACCGCACCGCGGAGGGACTGGGAGACATCGCGACATGTCTCGGGCTCTCGTCCGGAACTGGCGGGGGCCTGCTGGGGCGAACCCTGCATGCCAGGGCGCTCAGGCTCTCGGGGAAGGATTCGTCCGTACCGGCGGCCCCTGCAGGTTCGGGGTTCCTCGTAGAGGGGCTCCATGTGCTCGAATCCTGCCACAGGGGAGCGAAACCCTACGGCCTGCCGGACATCGTCCTCGGCTGGGGAGCCTCGGAACCGGAGTGGAGATGGCGGATACTGGCGGAGGGGATGATCCTCTTCAGGGAGGCCGGCCTGGCGCAGAACCCCTGGAAGAAGCCACTGGCGTCCTTCGAGGGGCCGGTGCTGGATCCGCGGTACAGAGAGGAATCGAAGCTGGTCGCCGCCCTGATGGAGAAGAAACCGGCCGTGCCGTGACCGGCCGTTTCTGATTAGGATAGGAATCCCGGCTCGACCGGGGAACCACAGCCGTTCATCGGAGGATCTCTCATATGGCTACCATCAAACCGTTCATGGGTCTCAGGCCGCGGCAGGGCATGGAGGAGAAGGTAGCCGCCCCGCCGTACGACGTCCTCGATTCCGACGAGGCGCGGGAGATGGCCGCGGGGAACCCGTGGAGCATCCTGCACTGCACGAAGCCCGAGATAGATCTGGACGGCTCGATGGATCTCTACGACGACAGGGTCTATGCCAGGGGGGCCGAGAACCTCCGCAGGTTCATCGAGGAGGGAGTGCTTGTCCAGGATGACTTCCCGACCTTCTACTTCTACAGGCAGACCATGGGGACCCACTCCCAGACCGGCCTCGTGGCCTGCGCCTCGATCGAGGACTACGAGAAGGATGTGATCAAGAAGCACGAGTTCACCCGCAAGGACAAGGAACTCGACAGGATAAGGCACATCGAGGCCCAGAACACGCAGATCGGACCAGTCTTCCTCGCCTACAGGGACGTGCCCGCGATGGAGGAGGCCCGGGCGCGGGTCTGTGCCGCAGCCCCCGACTGCGATTTCACTTCGGCCGACGGGGTGGGCCATGCCTTCTGGGTGGTCAGGGACCCGGGGCTCGTGGACGACATAGTCCGCGTCTTCCAGGCGATCCCGTTCCTCTACGTGGCCGACGGGCACCACAGGAGCGCCGCAGCGACGATCATCGGCCAGAAGAGGAGGGCCGCCAATCCGGCCCATACCGGACGCGAGGAGTACAACTTCTTCCTCAGCGTGATCTTCCCGCAGAGCAACCTCCAGATCATGCCCTACAACCGGGTAGTCGCCGACCTCTCGGGCCACTCCCCCGAGGAGTTCATGAAGCTCGTGTCGGGAAACTTCAGGATCTACGAGGACTCCGCCCCGACTCCCGCCGAGACCGGACACTTCTCGATGTACATCGGAGGCAGGTGGCTCGGCTTGGAGGCCCTCCGCGGCAGCTACCGGGCCGACGATCCAGTCGAGAGCCTGGATGCCAGCATCCTCCAGCGGAACCTCCTGGCCCCCATCCTGGGTATAGACGATCCTAGGACCAGCAGGAGGATCAACTTCGTCGGAGGCATTAGGGGTACCGGCGAGCTCGTGAAGCTCGTCGACTCCGGGAGGTATGCGGTGGCCTTCTCTCTCCATCCCGTTACCATGGACCAGCTCCTGTCGGTGGCCGACAGCGGGAACGTGATGCCGCCGAAATCGACGTGGTTCGAGCCGAAGCTCCGCAGCGGGCTCGTGGTCCACCAGCTCTAGCGAAGCGCCATGAGAACGGCCTGGATCCTCCTCCTCCCGGCTGCCTGTGCCCTGATCACCGCCTCGTGCGGGGGGAGCGACGCCTCCCGCGCGGTGGAGCGGTTCGCGGATGCACTGGCGGATTCCTCCTACGACGAGGCTTGGCAGCTTGTCACGCCCTCGAGCAGGCAGCTCTACGACTCCACCGTCGTGATACTCCATCATTTCGGGTATGCGGAGGCGCTGACGCCGCTTACGGAGCTGGCCGGCGAGATGACCGAGGAGGAGTTCCAGGCCCTCGACGGGCGCCGGCTCTTCTCCCTGATGGTGGCCCGCTCGGAGACCGCTCACGCCCTGAGCACATCTATCAGGTCGGTCACCTACAGGGATTCGACCCTGGCCGTGGTAGTGGTGAGAACCGGCGAGGGGCCGCAGGAGGTCCCCGTCAGGCTGGTGGAAGGCGCCTGGCTGGTCGATCTGACGGGCCTCGCGCCACCCGCAGGGGAAGGGGAATAGCATGCCGGGCGTAACAAGGGGCTGGGTCGTCTGGACGGTGGTTCTCGGTTCTCTCGGGCTCTTCCTGATGCTCTGGGGCTTCGGCGTGCATGTGGGCCGCTGGTGGCCGATCCTGCTGTCGATGGGGGGCGTCGCATCGCTCTGCAGGGGGATCGATCGCAGGGAGAACGGGGTGCTCGGATTCCTGCTGATAGGGTGGGGGATCATCGGCGTGCTGGCCCTTCATCACGGCCTGCTCGGGATCGTGGCGATCCTCCCGTTCCTGCTCGGGGCCCTGGTGCTCTGGATACCGATCGCTATCCTGATCGCCCCCCGCCGCTGACCCCCCCGGTCGGTGTCAGAGGAAAAAACGTAAAGTACGCAAGGATATCGATAGGTAATTGGATAATAGGTTGAAGGCCGGTCGCAAGGCCGGCCTGTCTCGTTAGGAAGAGAGGCGGGGATGAGTCGTCGAGTGAGACTCGATCAGACCGATTCTCTCCACCACGTGATGACGAGGACCGTCGAGAGAAGGCCGTTGTTTGAAGATGACACCGACAGAGTCGCATTTCTTGATGCGTTTTCCGGGGTCTGCTCGCTGACCGGCACGAGGATTCTCGCCTGGGCGCTGATGGGAACCCACATCCATCTCCTGGCGAGATGCGCCGACTATCCCCTGTCCGGCTTCATGCAGCAGATCCTTTCGCGCTATGCCCGTTACTTCAACCGGAGGCACGACAGGACCGGCCATCTCTTCGAGGACAGGTTCAGATCGATCCTGGTCAACGACGAGAGCTATCTCCTGTCCGTAATCCGGTACATCCATCTGAATCCAGTGGCGTCGGGGATGGTGGATTCCGTGGAAGCTCTCGGGAAGTATCCCTGGACCGGCCATAGAGCCATTGTCACCGGTGTGGCGATCAACGGTCAGGACATCGACGGGGTGCTGGCGTTGTTCGGAGGGAGCAGGAGTGAAGCCCTGTCGTCATATCTCGACATGATGGGATCGGATTCTCCGGCGTGGGAGTACGCGGGGGAGGGTTTCATCCTCGGAAGAAAGGGGATTGTCAGCAGCAGGCTGTCCGATCTGATCTCGATGGATTCCCCACGTCGGACAGGACTGCTGGGGGATGTGGAGTCCAGCGCAGCCGTCGCAAGATCTGTGATCGGATCGGGTTCGATCGCTGTGAGGAACAGGGCCGAACACGAAAAGGTTGAAGCGATCCTGAGCGAGACTCTCTCGAGGTTCGACTTGAATCCCGGATCTCTTACCGGGAGCTCAAGAAATGGTGCGATCACCGAAGCAAGGGCATTTGCGGCTAAACGCCTAGTGACAGAGGCAGGGCTGAGCTTCAGCGAAACGGGCCGTTTGCTCGGGATGACGAGACAGGGCGTGAACTATCTCTTGAACTGCAAGTCGAAAATAGTCCGATAACACGAAATTGAGTACTTTACGTTTTTTCCTCTGACACCGGACGGAGGCGGGGCATGATGGTGATGACGGTGGCGGCAGTTCTGATCGCGGGCCTTCCCGGGCCAGCCGATGTTTTCGACTGGCCGGCCTTCCCCGGGCCCGGCATGGTCGAGACGGTCAATCCGGCCTGCCTGGCGTGGCAGCCCGACATGCTCCTCTCGGTCGGGCTCCCTTCCAGCGACAGCTCGCTGCACCGGCCCGACCGCGTCTTCCTCGGCGCTCCCGGCGTCGGTTTCTCGGGCTGGTGGGAGAACGGGGGCGATCTCAGGAGGTTCACCGCCGGATCCGCCTTCGGGATCGGCGGCAGCCTGGCCGCCGGAGCCGCCTTTTCTTGGATGGATCCGGTCTCGGGAGGGCCCTGGGACGGGGTCGGATCCTGGGACATCGGCCTCTCGTTCCGGCCCTCGGGGATGTTCTCCGTCGGCCTGGTCCGCCACGGGGGATACGACGGCGGTTCCGTGGAGGGGGACGCATCCCTGAGAGCCGGCCTGGCCGTCAGGCCCCTGGGCGACCGGCTGACCCTCACCGGCAACGCTGCGACCGGCGAGGACTTCGACGACATCGAGTTCGACGGAGGCCTGGAATACAGGCCCGTTCCGGGGGCTGCGATCAGGCTCGGCCTCGCCGAGGACCGTGTGTCCGCCGGGATCTCCACCGACTTCGGGCACCTCGGCGCCGCCTTCGCCGGCCTCGCCCAGGATGACGAGTACGCAGGCGGCCGGGCGGAGGTCCGGCTGACGTCCTCCCCACGCGCGGGCATCATCCCGCGCCGGCACACTTACGTGAGGATAGAGACGGGAACGACCCGCGAGGAGCCATCCCGCGCCTTCCTGGGCCCGGTCGGGCGCAGCTTCTCCGAGGAGATCCTGCTGGTAGAGCGGGCCGTCGAGGATCCGTCGGTCGACGGGTTCATAGTCGAGACCGACGGGGGTACCGGCACCGCCGCGCAGGCCGAGGAGCTGAGGACCCAGCTCGCCCGGGCCAGGGGAATGGGCAAGCAGGTGGTGGTCTACTCCGGTTCCCCCGGCAACATCGAATGCTACCTGGGCAGTTCGGGCACCGAGTTCTGGATGCACCCCGCAGGGGAGACGTTCCTCACGGGTTTCGCCGCCCACGGCATCTTCCTCAGGGACCTCCTCGACAACATCGGGCTCTACCCCGACCTCGTGCGGATAGGCGAGTACAAGAGCGCCGCCGACATGCTGACCCGGTCCGACATGTCCGAGGCCCAGAGGATCGCCGAGACAGCCCTGCTCGAATCCTTCCACACCGAGCTCTTCCGGGCCCTGACGGACGGCCGCGGCCTCGAGCCGCCGCAGATGGTCTCCCTGCTCGAGGAGGGGATGCTGAACCCTCGCGAGGCAGTCAGCGCCGGGCTCGTCGACAGCACCGCCTACCCCGACGAGATCCAGGAGAGGCTTTCCGAGATCAACGGCCACGGAATTGCTGTGCAGAGCCTGGACGAGTACGGGAGCTCGATCCCGGTCGGCGACGCCTGGGGTCCCGAACCCCGCATCGCCGTGATCGTCGCCACCGGCTTCATCACCCGCGGCTCCAGCGGCTACTCCTTCCCCCTGGGCGAGACCATGGGCAGCGGGACGATCTGCGGGCTCGTCAGGAGCGCTGCAGCGCGACCCGGCGTGAAGGCCGTCGTGATCCGCATAGACTCGGGCGGCGGGGACAGCTTCGCCTCCGAGGAGATGCTGCACTGCATCGAGGACGTCTCCGACGAGATGCCCGTGGTCGTCTCGATGGGAGGCGTCGCAGCCTCCGGGGGATACTACATGGCCTGCGGCGCCGACAGCATCTTCGCCGACGACTTCACGATCACCGGCTCCATAGGCGTCATCGGGGGGAAGATCGCGGCGGGCGATCTCCTCGAACGGATCGGCGTCGACGTGGAGACGGTATCGCCCTATCCGATGGCCGACATGTTCAGCATCTTCTCTAGGTTCTCCGACGCCCAGAGGGAGAACGTCGAGGAGTCGGTCGGCAACTGCTACGACCTTTTCACTCGGAGGGTGGCCGAAGGCCGCGGCATGACCCCCGCGCAGGTCGATTCGATCGGCCGGGGACGCGTCTGGTCGGGATCCGACGCCGTGGAGATCGGCCTCGTCGACAGGATCGGCGGTCTGGCCGACGCGGTGCGCTGCGCGGCGGGCATGGCCGGACTGGACGATGACTGGGTGCCCGCCGTCGAGGTGTATCCCAGGCCTGGCCTGTTCGAGGGATTCAGCATGAGCCCGTTCGGCGGCGCCTCGGTGCTCGATCTCGAGAGCCTGCTGGAGCAGGTGTCGGCCTTCGACAGGCCGCTCTATCTGATGCAGCCGATCGTGGTCGAGTGAGCGGAGGGCTACTGCCCGAGGCGGCCGATCCGGCCTCCTACAGGGATGCGAGGAGCAGTTCGGACTTCGTGCCTGCGGCGGCGGAGATCTGCCGCAGGCACGGGATCCCGCAGTCGGGGCTCGCGAGGGCGGATTCCGGGACGCACCTGGTCTTCATGCTGGACGGGATGGCGATCAAGGTGTTCGCACCGCTCTGGCCGGAGGACTTCGAGGCTGAACGGGCCGCGCTTCACGCCATGGGCGGC
>JAKLEF010000086.1 GCA_022703195.1 Candidatus Fermentibacterota bacterium
CGGCGTCCGGCGCCGGGCGTCCGACGACGGGCTTTGCGATCCTGTTCCTGCTCATGCTCCTGGGCCTGTCCGCGAGGCTGTTCTACCTCCAGTCCGTGAAGGGCGACTACTACAGGAGCATCTCCACCAGCAACCACATCAGGGTCATCTACAGGCCCGCCCCTCGGGGTGTGGTCAGGGACAGGAACGGGATAGTCCTCGTCGACAACGAGCCGTCGTTCGCGGTGGCGGCGGTGCCGTCCGAGTTCGATCCGGCATGCATCCCCGAGGTCGCCTCCCTCCTCGGCATGCCGCAGGACACACTCGCGGCCAGGATTGCCTCGGCCTCCGCCAGACCCTACCGGCCGTTCGTCCTGTGCGACGACATGTCCGTGGAGGAGATCAGCCCCATCGCCGAGAACCTCCACCGCTTCGGCGGCCTTCTCATCGACGTCGTCCCGCGGCGCCGCTACACCTTCGGCCACGAATTCTGCCACATCGTGGGATATGTCGGCGAGAGCAGGGAGGAAGGCGCCTTCGAGGGCGAGATGACAGGCATCTCCGGCCTCGAGAGCGAACTCGACTACTTCCTCGCCGGACAGCCCGGCTACAGGAGGCAGGTCGTCGACGCCGTGGGCAGGGTGGTGAGCGAGTTCGAGGGTTCGGGCGAGGTCGCCCCCGTGCCCGGCCACGATCTCACCCTGACGATCGATTCCCGCCTCCAGGTCCTCACATGCGCCATTCTCGAGGAGGAGACCGCTCCCGGCGCAGCTGTGGTGATCGACTACACCACGGGCGAGATCCTCTGTCTCGCATCGAGCCCCGGGTACGACCCCCAGGAGATGTCGGACGGCATCAGCACCGCCGCCTGGCAGGCGATGTCCCAGGATCCCGAGAGGCCGATGTTCTGCAGGGCCTGGGCCGCAAGGTATCCGCCGGGTTCGATCTTCAAGCTCGTATCCGCAGCCTATCTGCTCGAGAACGGATTCGTCACGGCCGACTTCAGGCCTGATCCCTGCTACGGATCCTATCATCTCGGCGGGAACGACTTCGGATGCTGGTCGGTGCACGGCAGGCTCGCGATGGTCGACGCCCTCGCCCAGTCCTGCGACGTGTACTTCTACCGGAACATCCAGCTCGGGTCGCTCGACGGCCTGGCAGCCTTCGCCCGCGGTTTCGGCCTGGGCGGCAGGCTAACGGAGATACTCCCGGGCGAGAGCGGCGGGCTCGTGCCCGACCGCGCCCTGCTCGACAGCCTCTACGGACCGGGGGGATGGGGGCTCGGCAACCTCCTGAACGTGTCGATCGGGCAGGGCGAGCTGCTGGTCACTCCGCTTCAGATGGCCGCCATGGTCGGAGTCTTCGCATCGGGAGGGGAGATGCCCGGGCTCAGGCTGGTGCGCGAGATACCCGAAGCCCCCGCACCGTGGAGGCAGCTCGACCTCTCGGCAGGAACGGTGGCCACGGTGGTGGAGGGCATGCGCGAGGCCGTCGACAGCGGCTCCGGCACCCTCTCGTCCTTGGACGGTCTCCCTTGGGCCTTCTACGGCAAGAGCGGAACGGCCGAGAGCTCCGCCGGCGACCATGCCTGGGTGGTCGGATTCATCCGAGAGCCCGTGCCCCTTGCCGTGGCGGTGGTCGTGGAGCACGGAGGCCATGGGGGCGCGGTGGCCGCGCCGATAGTCTCGCGGATCCTGCTCGGTTACCTGGGGGAGAGCCGATGACGGCGGCGAAGACCGACCGCGTGATGCTGGCCGCCCTCGCGGCCATCCTCGTCTGCGGACTCCTGGCCGTCTACTCGGCGTCGAGGGCCGTTCCGGGCGAGTCCATCTTCGTCAAGCAGGTGTTCTGGGTGGCCATCGGCGTGCTCACCTTCATCCTGGGCTCCTCGCTGGCGCTCAGGCTGATCGAGGAATTCGCCTTCATCTTCCTGGCAGGTGTCTGCCTGCTCCTCCTGCTTACAGTGTTCTTCGGCGGCGGGCCCGCCGGCAGGTGGCTGATCCTCGGGCCCCTGAGGATTCAGCCCTCTGAGTTCGCCAAGATCGCGATCATCGTCGCCGCCTCGCGCGCCTTCGCTGACCTGAGGGCCCGCCCCAGGAAGTACGGAGTCCTCCTCCTGTTCCTCGGAGCCTCACCAGCGATCCTGCTGACCTGGCTGCAGCCCGACCTGGGCACTGCCGCCGCGACCGTGATCATCCTGCTGATGCTGACATGGTGGGCCGGGTATGGCCCCGACTGGATATTCCTCGTGGTCAGCCCCGTCTTCGCGGCCCTCTCGTCCACGCGCCTGGCCTTCTGGCTCGTCTTCACGGCGCTGCTCGTCATAATCCTGCTCAGGAGGAAGGCCTCGATTCCCGTATGGATCCTGATGCTCGGGGGGAACACCCTCATCGCGGCGTTCACCCCCGTCGTCTGGAACCTCCTGCATCCGTACCAGCAGGCCAGGCTGACCACCTTCCTCAACCCGGCGGCCGATCCGCACGGAGCGGGCTGGAACGTGATACAGTCGGAAGTGGCGGCTGGATCGGGCGGGCTCTGGGGACAGGGCTACCTCATGGGTGCGCAGAAGGGGCTCGCCTTCCTCCCGGCGCGCCACACGGACTTCATATTCTCCGTGTGGGCCGAGGAGCTGGGTTTCTTCGGATCGCTCCTCCTCCTCTCCGCGTTCGGCCTGCTGGCATTCCGGCTGCTGAGGGCGGCCAGGATCTCGATGAGCCCGTTCAGGTCGACCCTGGCGGCTGGTTGTGCCTGCTACTTCATGGTGCACCTGTTCATCAACATCGGGATGACGCTGGGCATCATGCCGGTCACGGGCCTGCCGCTGGTCCTAGTGAGCTACGGCGGGAGCCACATGCTCTCGGCCATGTTCATAGCAGGGCTCGGCATGAACGTGGCGCGGAACTGGAGGGAGCTCTAGCGGACAGCCTGGCGGGGCCCCGCGTCGACGCGGTGGCCGCGGACCTTGGCCGGTCCACATATTCGCGGGTCTTCCACGGGAGGTCGCCATGTTCCCGGTGCTCTTCAGACTCGGGTCCGTCCCCGTCAACAGCTACGGCCTGGCTCTGGCGATATCGTTCCTGCTGGGCGTGAAGCTCGCCTCGGTGCGGGCGGCCAGGCTCGGCTTCAGGCCTGCCGACATCGCCGACCTCGGGGTCTGGGTGATGATGGCCGCCATTGCCGGCTCGAGGGCGTTCTACGTCGTGACCCACCTGTCGGAGTTCGACGGGCACTGGCTCGACGTGATTGCGATCTGGAAGGGCCTGTACGGCCTGAGCATGCTCGGAGGAGTGCTGCTGGCGATGGCGACCGCCTTCGTGTACATCGCGGTCAGGAGATGGGATGCGATGAAGCTGGCCGATGCCGCCATCCCCTCCTTCATGCTCGGCAACTTCATCACCAGGATAGGCTGCTTCCTCAACGGATGCTGCTTCGGCTCACCCACGTCCAGCGGCCTGGGAGTGTCGTTCCCGGAAGGCTCGCTGCCCTGGTCGGTCTTCGGGCATGCCCATCTCCATCCCGTGCAGCTCTACGACTCCATGGCAGGCCTCTTCATACTGGCGGTGCTCCTCCTGGCGGACAGGCGGCCGCACTTCAGGGGCTTCCTGTTCGCGCTGTTCCTCGGGTTGTACGGAGCCACCAGGTTCGGCATGGAGGAATTCCGGTTCTTCGATCACGCGACAAACGATCTGCTCGGCTACAGCGTGTTCGCCGGGAGATCTGGGATCACTGACAACCAGTTGATAAGCCTCCTCATGGTGGCTGCATCCTTCATCACTGCACCCATCCTGATCCTGAGAGATGGCAAGACGGGCAGGGCGCACGCGGCGGCGGCCGCGAGGCAGGCTTCCTGACGGTGACGACCCCCGGGCGCGCGGAGTGAGCTTCATCCCGTCCGCCTCGACTCTCGTCTCCAGGATCGCGTCGCTCGTGGCCTTCCGCATCTGCCCGGTCTGCGGGCGTCCCTCCGGATTCCGGGATGCGCCCGATGCGCTCTGCGCCTGGTGCATGGCCCGGCTCTACCCGAACGGACACCCCGCTGTCGCGGTGCCGCTTCCCGGCGAACGCGGGAGGATCCTCGCAGAGAGCCCCTTCCTGCATGCCGGTTCGGCGCGCGACCTGGTGCTCGGGCTCAAGTACCGCGGCAGGCGCGGCCTCGGCCGCATCGCCGCCGGGCTCATGGCGGAAGCCGGCAGTGGAGCGGCGGTTGCGGGATGCATCCTGGTGCCGATGCCGCTCTGTCCCTCGAGGATCGGGGAGAGGGGATACAACCAGGCATCGGAGATCGCCTTTCCGCTCGCACGTCTGCTGGGCGCCGGGATCTCGGACTGCCTGTCGCGCGTGGACAGGCCTCCCCAGGCCGGGCTCCAGGCAGTCGAACGCAGGGAGAACGTGCGGGGGACCTTCAGGCGCGGGAGGGAACCCGTGCCGGAGGGAGCCCCTCTCGTCCTGGTGGACGATGTCGTGACCACCGGGAGCACACTGGAGGAGGCGGCGCGATTCCTCACGGGAGCAGGGGGCGATGTCGCGGGAGCGCTCACGCTGACCTACCGCCCCGAGTTCCGGGTTGATATCATCGACTGACTTCGGACTAGCACGGAAGCACCGCGGAGGGCTGTGAGATGTCAAGGAAGATGTACTTCGACGTGAGGGACGTGCCGTCCTGCGCGAGGCTCGGGCTGAGCGGCAGGAAGATGTGGATCTGGTTCAAGGCGCTCGTGCTGTCCTGGGCGGCATGGTCGGCGTTCACCTACCTGGGCTGGCTCGCCGCCGATCCGGCCGGGCTGGGCGCGGTCTGGGGCTCGTCCCGCCTTCTGCCTCTGCCGGCGGGGATCTTCTGGACCTCCTGGCAGTCCGTCGCCCTCCTCGCGACCGGCATCCTGGTGATGACGGCGGTCATGCTCTCGGCCGCACTCAGGGCATCCCGCATGACGTTCGAACAGATCAGGGGGGACGACTTCTTCTCGGGCCGCGAGGCCGCCGAGTTCGCGAGGAGGCACGGCAGGCCCCTGTATACCACGCCTGCCGCGCTCGTGGCCGGCCTCGCCCTGGCCGTCCTGTGCGGCCTCCTGCTCGGCCTGGCCGGGCGCATCCCAGCCGTCGGCCCGGTCCTCCTCGGGATACTCGCCGTTCCGGCCTGGTCGGGCGCACTGCTCGTCGTGCTCGGATCGATCGCGCTCCTGGCGGCCTTCCCGCTCGTGCCCGCGATAGTGGCCTGCACGAAGGGCGACACGTTCGAGACGATGTTCGAGCTGTTCTCTTCGGTGACGTCGCAGCCCTGGAGGCTCGCGCTGTATGCCCTGGCCTCCTTCGTCACGAGGGCTCTGGCGCTGGCGCTCTTCCTTGCTGCCGGATCAATGGCGGTGGGCATACTCGTCCACACCACCGCCCTCGCGGGGGTCCCGAGCCCGTATGCGCTGCTCCAGGGCGGGCTGAGATACCTGGCCCCGTCGCTCGTGGGCGCCTACGCAGGAGTCGTCGACGTGCTCGGCGTCTCGGGGCAGCCCGGGGCAGCCGTGCAGCCGCTGGCCGGCGCACTCCTGGCGGCGTCGGGGGCGGCCATCGCCCTGGTGGCTGCGTCCTACTGGTTCTCATCGTGCAGTTCGGCCTGGACCGTCATCTATCTCGCCGTCAGGCGCAGGAAGGACGGGGAGGACCTGCTCCGCAGGGCCGATCAGGAGGATCTGGCTGAGTTCGAGAGGCAGTACGGATCGGCGGACGAGTCGGCCGGAGCAGGACAGCGCGGCTGCGCGGGCGATTCAGCCCCCGGAGCCGCCACGGAAGCGGACGAGCAGGCCTGAGGCCCCCTAGATGCCCGGCCTGAGCGACTTCCACCATCTGCATCTCCACTCCGAGTACAGCCTGCTCGATGGCGCGATCCAGCCTTCCGAGCTGGCCGACCTCCTCGCCGAGTCGGGCATGCGTGGCTGCGCCATCACCGACCATGGCAGCCTCTTCGGCGCCATCGAGTTCTACGACGCTCTCTCGAGGCGCGAGCTGCACCCCATCATCGGCATGGAGGCGTACATCTCCCCGACGCCGGTCTCCGAGCGCGATGGGGGGGGCAGGGGACCCAGATACAACCACATCACGCTCCTCGCCATGGACGAGACGGGCTACAGGAACCTCTGCAGGATCTCCTCCACCGGATATCTCGACGGCTTCTACTACAAGCCGAGGATCGACAGGGACATCCTCGCCCGCTACTGCGGAGGGATAGCCATAGGCTCGGCCTGTCTGAAGGGCGAACTGGCAGAGAGGATCCTGGCCGGCGACGAGAGCGGGGCCAGGGAGGCTGTCGGCTTCTACCACGACCTCGTGGGGCGCGACAGGTTCTTCATCGAGCTGATGGACCACGGTCTGGAGGACGAGAAGGCCGTCCTCCCGGGCCTCGCGAAGCTCGCTGCCGATACCGGGGCGCTCCCGGTGGCCACCAACGACGCTCACTACCTGAGGAAGGAGCACTCCTTCGCCCACGAGGTCCTGCTGTGCATCCAGACCGGGCGGAACATCGACGATCCCGGCAGGATGAGGTTCGGCACCTCCGAGTTCTACGTGAAGACCCCGCAGGAGATGGAACGGCTGTTCGAATGGATCCCCGGGGCGGTGCCGAACACCGCCCGGATAGCCGACATGTGCAGCTTCAGGTTCGAGAAGGGCGAGATCCAGCTCCCCGCCTTCCCCATCCCCGAGGGCAGCACGATGGCCTCTCTCCTGCGCGAGAGCGCCGTGTCGGGGCTCGCCGGGCGGCTCGGCAGGGATCTCGACCAGGCCGAGAGCGAGAGGCTCGAGTCCGAGCTCCGCGTGATCGAGGACATGGGCTTCCCCGGCTATTTCCTCATCGTGTCGGAGCTCAGGCGCTGGGCTTCTGCGCAGGGGATCGCGATGGGCCCCGGCAGGGGCTCCGCCGCCGGCAGCCTGGTCTCGTACGCCACAGGCATCACGGACGTGAACCCGCTCGTGCACGGCCTCAACTTCAGCCGGTTCCTGAACCCGGCGCGGCGCGAGATGCCCGACATCGACCTGGATTTCTGCGTCGAGAGGCGGCAGGAGGTCATCGAGCACATCGTCGCCATGTACGGCAGGGGCAACGTGAGCCAGATCGTCACCTTCAACAGGATGAAGGCGAAGAGCGTCATAAGGGACGTGGTGCGGGCGCTGGGGCTGCCCGTGGATCTCGGCGACCAGCTCTCGCGGATGGCTTCGAAGGTGACGGATCCCAATGCGACTCTCGAGGAGATCATGGCCGAGGTGCCCCAGATCGCCCAGAGCGCCGCGTCCGACGAGACCGTCTCGAAGATCGTCGATCTGTGCAAGGTTCTCGAGAACCACGCGAGGAACACCTCGGTCCATGCCGCGGGAGTGATCATCGCCCCCGGCGACCTGCTGGACTTCGTGCCCCTCTACCGCACGAAGAACGAGATCATGACGCAGTACGAGATGAAGAGCCTCGACCGCGCCGGCCTCCTCAAGCTCGACGTGCTCGGTCTGCGCACTGTCACGGTGCTGCAGAAGGCCGAGAGGATGGTCAGGGAGGCCGGCATCGACCTGTCGGTAGGCTCGATCCCTCTCGACGACCCCGGGACCCTGGCGCTCCTCCGGAGCGGCGAGACCACCGGGGTGTTCCAGCTCGAGGGGTCGGGGATGAGGGACGCCCTCAGGAAGATAGGGGTGAACCGCTTCGAGGACGTCACTGCCGCGGTGGCGATCTTCCGGCCCGGCTCGATGGACATGATCGACACCTACGCGAAGAACAAGCAGGGCATGGAGGCGGGGAACGGGTTCCGCATAAGCTACCTGCATCCCGAACTGGAGGAGGTCCTCTCCGAGACATACGGCGTGATGATCTACCAGGAGCAGGTCATGGCCATAGCCAACCGGCTGGGCGGCATGACGATGTCCGAAGCGGACGTGTTCCGTAAGGCCATCTCGAAGAAGAACGCCGCGATAATGGGGCAGCAGCGCGAGAGGTTCGTGTCGGGAGCGACCGGCAGAGGCATCCCGAAGGCCGTGGCGGTCGGGATCTTCGACCAGATAGAGAAATTCGCCGAGTACGGCTTCAACAAGTCCCATGCCGTGAGCTATGCCCTCCTGGCCTTCCAGACCGCCTACATGAAGGCCCACTACCCTGCACCGTTCCTGGCCGCGTTGCTGTCCAGC
>JAKLEF010000087.1 GCA_022703195.1 Candidatus Fermentibacterota bacterium
GATCAGGGAATTGAACAGTATCGACAGGCTGGATTGATGGTCTCTCGCACGTTTGCTTCGCAAACAGTGCTGGCGACTCCTTCATCTCCACGTCCGTGGAAATGAAGAAGCCCGGCAGCGGCTTGCCACCAACCGCGAGAATATGCTCGGCAGGCCGCGAGAGGGCGTGGAAACCCCGGCGGGGGTTTGAAGACAGGCTTGATCGCTCTCGCGACTTTGCTGCGCAAAGTCACTGTCGCTTGTTTCTCATTTCATCGATTCCGCGTTGCGGGATCGACGGGTAGCCCGACAGCATGGTTCCTGGAAGGAACCTGCGATAGGGCGTGGAAATCCCGGTGGGGTTTGAGGACAGGCTGGATCGCTCTCGCAGGTTCGCTTCGCGAACCATGCTGTCGCTTCCTTCTCATCCCGCTTAGCGTGATGAGGGGGACGGGATGCGCAGCCCCCGGGAGGGCCAGTCACGCGAAGTGGTGAGCCTTAGTCTGAGAATCTGAGCGTGACAAACGCGGAATCGCCTCGATTCTGCGTTTGGCCAGTCGACACCGGAGGTGGAGACTGGCGGTCCGGACGGGAGGCAACGCCCCCCGGGAGGACCCGCAGTGCGAGCTGGAGAGCCTCGAAGGCGGTGCGAGCAATGCTGCGACGCCAGCACCAGTCAGATCAGGGAATTGAACAGTATCGACAGGCTGGATTGATGGTCTCTCGCACGTTTGCTTCGCAAACAGTGCTGGCGACGCTGCCACTTCCCGCGGACGCGGGAAGTGGCGGTCCGGACGGGACTCGAACCCGCAACTTCCGCCGTGACAGGGCGGTGCTCTAACCAAATTGAACTACCGGACCACCGTTTGCAGGCGGGATTTATACGGGCGGGCGGCACGCGGCGTCAAGCCGCTTTTGCCCGGCGACGCCGCAGGGCTATATTCGCAGTCCAGACTCAAGGAAGGAGGGAAGATGAAGAGACTGATAACGGCGGCCCTGCTTCTGTCGACCGCGGCAATGGCCGACGTCGAGATAGGCAGCGACGTGGGGCTCGGCAGCACGCCCTTCTGCGGTGGTTGATATCCCGCCGGAATGCGCTACCAGGTGGTAGTGCTCGACAGCGAGATAGGAACCGCGATAACGATCGAGGATCTCCTCTGGAAGCGTGCGCCGATGGGCGAGGACCACGGATCCTACAACAACTTCAAGATCTACATGGGATACACCACCCTCGACGTCCTGGGCACCAGCTTCGAGAGCAACTACGTACCGTCGTCGAAGACGCTCGTGTTCAACAGGTCCACCTACACCCTCTCGGGTTTGGGGCCGGACCAGTGGTTCACCACGGCGCTGGACACCCCGTTCTTCTACAACGGCAGCAACAATCTCCTGATAGACATCGAGTGGACGTCGACCCCGGACAGCCAGTCCGTCTACGTGTACAACTGGACAGGCGCCGACGGACGCTCCGTCTTCTGCAGCCCCGACGGTCAGCCGTCGGGCGGGCTCGAGTCGACCGCGCCGCACTGGATCCTCGGCGGGACGAACGACCTCGACAACGCGACCTTCGCCTCCATCAAGTACCTGTTCGAATAGGCCTTCCGGCGGCGGGGCGCCTTCCGGGCGCCCCGCTCTGAACTCGGGGAGACTCTGACGGGCTGATGAGAACCTCGATCCTGACCGTCTGCTTCATTGCATCAGCGGCTCTGGCATCATGCCCGCTGGGCTTCCCGCCGGAGAACGCCTGCCCCGAATCCGCACCCACCTGCGGGCTGTTCACCGACTCCGACGGAGACGGACTTTGCGACAATCCCGGCCCGCAACCCCAGGTGGAGGAGCCCGATACCGCCTCTGTCGGACCCGACGTCACGCCCTCGGACACTCTCGTCTCCCCGGCCGACACCGTACGGATCGATCCGGACACCGGACCCGGCACAACCCCCGATTCGACATCGACTCCGCCGGTCGACCGGGAGGATCTGCCGCCCGACTCCGGCGGCATCGCCGTCATTGCCCCCGACAGCGTCGAGCAGGGGGCTGCCGGCGGCGATTCAGTCTGCGTAGTGGTCTCGTGCCCCCTGGGCTACACCCCCGGGCAGGCCTGCTTCGCCGAGGCGCCGTCCTGCGCCCTCTACAGGGATGCGGGCGCCGACGGACGCTGCGACAATCCCGGCCCGCAAACGGCCGATACGACGGCGGCATCGCCCGGCGACACCACCCGGATCATTCCAGCATTCGTCTCGGAGGGCTGCCCGCGGGGACTCCCGCCCGCGGCGGCATGCCCTTACGAAAGGCAGCTCTGCCCGCACTGGACCGGGAGATGGACGGACGACACCTGCAGCAATCCCTCGAACGGCCGCTCGCGGACCCTGGTCATCCTCGGCATCACGGCGGTGCTCCTCGCATTCGCGACCATCGCGTCGCGGAGGCTGCGCGGCGGCAGGAAGATGAGGAGAAGGGCAAGGACGACCCGGCTCGTCGTGCTGTCGCTGAGCCTTCTGCTGCTCGGTTTCGTGGCACAGGGATGCTTCTGCCCCCTGGGCGCGTTCCAGTACGCCCTGGGCGGAACGGCGATCTCCTTCCTCGGTATCGCCGGCATCCTGCTGCTCGTTCTGCCGGTGGTCCATGCGCTCTTCTTCGGAAGGGTATACTGCGGATGGGTCTGTCCGATGGGGGCCTTCCAGGAGATACTCTGGAAGCTCGACATCCTGCGCCTCGCCCAGCCCGGGCGGAAGCTCGACAGGATCCTGCTGGGTGCGAGGACCGTGCTCTTCCTGCTGTTCTGCGCGGCAGTGGCGCTAGCCTGGAGGGGCATGCTCGACGTGCCCTGGGCCGCCCTCTTCTGCGAGGTCGACCCGTTCAGGGCTGTCTTCACCCTGTTCCTCGCGGGGAACCTGGTGCTCGGCCTCGCCGCGGCTGTGCTCTCGATCCTCTGGGGCAGGTTCTTCTGCAGATATCTGTGCTTCTACGGGTTCGTACTCGGGCTGGCCTGCCGGGCCGGCCTGTGGACGAAGCTCTGCCGCCTGACCGGGCGCAGGGATCAGTCCTGCGGGATGCCGGGCGAGCCTTCCACGGGAAGCTGCGAGATCGGCACGAAGGGGGACTAGGGCGGCCCCTGCCGCCCGGGCCTATTCGCCCGTTCCCGCGGCATCCCTCCAGCCTTCGGGGATCATCCCGAACATGACGGCTTCGGAGACAGTGGCCTCGGCCTGCCTGGCCACGGCCGGGTCGATCATCTTGCTGCCCAGGGCAACGGCGCCGAGTCCGCGGCTCTGCGCGTCCTCCATTGCGAGCACGACCTTCTTCGCGTACTCGATCGACTCCGCGTCGGGCATGAATCCCTGGTTGATGGCGGCGACCTGTCCGGGATGGACGCAGCCCTTGCCGATGAAGCCCAGTTCGCGGGCCTCTGCGATGGAGGCCCTGAGCCCCTCCTCGTTCTTCACGTCGGCGTAGACCGTGTCGATGGGCTGGAGCCCGGCGGCCCTGGCGGCGAGCACTATCATGCTGCGCGAGAAGAAGCTCTCGCGTCCCCCGGGGGTGGGTCTCACGCCCAGCTCGGCAGTCAGGTCCTGCAGGCCCAGGGTGAGGGCCGCTGTTTCGGGCACCGCGCGGGCGATGTCCAGCGCAGAGAGGATCCCGAGGGGGCTCTCGATGATGGGCATGAACCATGGCAGCCCCGGCCTGTGGCACCGCTTCGCGATCCTCTCGGAAAGCGCGCGGACTTCGGAGATCCTCGAAGGGGTCTCGACCTTGGGCACCAGCACGTGCTGCACCCTCTGCGGGATGATCCAGGCGAGGTCCTCGTCGCCCCCGGCCCCCTGGTTGATGCGCACCATGATCTCCACGCCGCCGAAGTCCATGGATGCGAGGGCATGGGCCACCAGTATCCTGGCCTCGAACTTCCTGTCGGGGGAGACGCTGTCCTCGAGGTCGAGTATCACGCCGTCCGCGCCCGACGAGACGGCCTTGGGCAGGAACTCGGGGCGGTTGCCCGGGAGGTACAGCCGCGACCTGCGGGGGCGCACCCTGGGCGACGGCTGGAAGACTGCAGCGGGTGGAAGGGGGGTCAGGCTGCCGCCGGTCGCCTTCCTCGCCGCCGCCTCGAAACGGGCGGCCGCCACGAAGGGGAGGGCTCCGGAATCCTCCACCGTCACCCTCCCGTTGACGCCGATCCTGTCGGCGACGGCCCTGACGGCCGCCTCGAGGGGGGCGTGATCCGCCTCTCCCGAGATCGAGACTTCCAGGGCGCCCTCTCCGGGCGCGAAGATGACCAGGCAGTCGGATTTGACCTTGGGTCCGGCATAACCAGCACTGAAATCCGTGGGCATCTCTTCCTCCATGAAACTGCCGAGACCCGCGTCAGGCGCGGGTCAGGCTACTCGAACGCCCCGAGGGGGCACGTCGCGCAGGAATCCGGCGGACACTCGAGGGTGTTCTGCATCAGGAACGTGAATCCGGAATCGGGCGCCACACTGAAGCTGTATCTGTCGAGGAACGACCGGATCGTCTCGGCCCTGTCCTCGCACCACGGCTCGTACTCGACGGCGAAGGCCCTGTATCTCCCTGCTTCCACGGCCCATGCGAACTCGGCCTGCCAGGGCTCGAGGGCGATCCCGCTCCTCGGGTCGACCCACCAGGGCACGATGACCGGGGAGAGCTCGGGGATGCGCCCGGCGAACGAAGTCGGATCGGCCGGGTCGACGGTGACGAAGACCGTCCCGGGGCCTCCCTGCGAGCCGAAGAACACGGCGAGATCCTGTGCATGATCCGCCGGGTCGCCCATGATGCCCACGAAATAGAGCGTATCCTCCTCGAGCACTGCGTATGCCGGTCCGCCTCCGTCGGAGGGAACGCCCGCGGTGCCGGCGGTCTGCGATCCGCCGGGAACGGTCAGAGCCAGCGCCATGCGTACACCGACGGCCAGGAAGTAGACCGAGACGACGACTGCCAGAACCCTCGCGACCGAGGTGAACCAGGCCTTCCTGGTGAAGAGGCCGAGCACGGCGAAGGGAAGCATATAGACGGTCGTGCCGGCGAAGAAGCCGGTGAAGAGCATGGCACCGCTGACGGGGCCGCTGGATTCGAAGGCGCCCGTGACCGCGATCAGGAAGGAGGGGCATACCGAGAGGCCGGTTAGCACGCCCAGGAGGAGCGGGCTCCGGGTGATGCGGGTGAGCCTGGAAGTGGAGCACCCGCCGCACGACTTCCTGGCACGGACGACGGAGAGCAGGAGATAGATGGAGAAGAGGATGTACCCGGCCGCCGCCAGGGGCCCTCTTATCGAGACGGGGAGCGACCCTCCCAGCAGGCCGAAAAGGGCTCCGAAGGCGGCATAGGCCAGGAACCTGCCCAGATTGAGCTCGAGGAGCACCCGCAGCGACTCCGGGCCCGATCTCTTCTCGGACAGGAGGTATGCGCCGTAGACAGGGCCGCAGGAGGCCAGGCAGGCGGTACCGGTGGCGAGGCCGAGGGCAGCTCCGCGGATCAATGGATCAAGTGTCATCGGCGGCTTCCCTGGGGGCCCCGGCCGGCGCCGGGGCCCCTGGAGAGTGGATTCAGATGCTGATGGAAGGCGGCCAGAACTGGATCCCGGCGTCCAGTCTCGTCCAGTCCTCGGTGTCGACCAGTATCGTCCGTTCCTGTTGCACCTTCGCCCAGACGACCGCGAGGGTGGAGATCCTGTATTCGAGACCGGCGCCCAGGGTCAACCAGTCGCGTCCGGGCCCTGCGCCCGCGACGGTTGTCGGGATCCTGCGGGCCGTGGCAGAGAGCAGGGTGGACAGCCCCTCGACGAGGTGGAGCCTGCCCGAGGCCTCGAAGCGCGCGGTCGTGAACGACGAGGACGTCACCTGGCCCCCCAGCACGAGCTGGCTGGGGATCTCCCCGGGCCTACCGCGCGTGAGGACGAGCCGGGCTGCACCCGAGGAGGCCGCCCTGTACCAGGCCCCGTCGCGATGGTCGAGAGACGAGAACACGGTCATGTCCAGCGCCATCCCGGGGGTGAAGGACCTGACGGCGCGCAGCCGGAGCGAAGCCCTCTCGCCAAGGTCGCCACCCAGGTAGTCTTCCCCAGAAAAGGTGCCGTACTCGGCCTGGCCGACGAGCTGGACCCTCGCGGGCAGCACGGTGGTCCGGATGCCGACGGCGGCGCCGACCCCGGACCAGTCGGTATCGAAGCCGATGTCGTCGCTCGAGTGCTTGCGGAAGGAGCCTCCGGCCCTGGCCCAGAAGAGGCCCGGGGCATCCCACTCGACGTAGCCCTCTGCGCCCTGGCCGGACCAGCCGAGGGAGGAGCCGTCGGGGTACTCGAGGCTGCGCTCGACGAGGCTGCCCTCGACGAACGCGCCGAATCCGCGGGGGAGTGAGACACCGAGGCCGAGCTCGGGCCTCGTGTAGGAACGGTCGAGCACCGTGCCCTGCTGGTCGGGCAGGATGAAGTCGAGGCCGTCGCCCGCGGCGGTGTTCCATCTGAAGCCGGGGCTGACGGTGAGGGCGCCGAACCTGGCGTCACCATCCACCAGAAGGTCGTTCCTGCCGAGGAAGCGCCGGGGGACGAGCCCACCGCTGTCGGCATCGAGATACCTGTCGGTGACCCTGACGCCCCAGGAGTCCTCGGAGATCATGCCGTTCCACAGGGCCTGCCTGCGGCCGGGAGAGAACCCGAGGCTGTCGGATTCGACGGACAGGGATACGAACTGCTCCAGCGCGGCCGACCAGGCGGCGGCGGAAAGCACGAGCAGGATAAGAGGGAGCTTTTTCATCAGTAGATCGCCCCCTTCGGACACTCCTCGACGCACCTCAGGCAGAAGTGGCAGAGGACGGGGTCGATCACGGCCTGGCCGTCGACGACCTCCACGGCGCCGTAGGGACACACTTCCTCGCATTCGCCGCAGCCGATGCAGAGATCGGGGTCTACGACGAGCTGCGTCGTGTCCGAGGGGCCGCTGCAGGCAGCGGCGAGAAGCAGCATCAGCAGGCCCGCGAGGCTAGCGTACCGCGTCATGGCTGCACACCCCCAGGCACATGCCGCAGCCTATGCAGGCATCGGGATCGATGGTCGAGTAGCCGTCCACGATCTCGACGGCATCGACGGGGCAGATCCTGTCGCAGTCGCCGCATCCAGTGCAGCGCGTACGGTCTATCCTGTACTTCGTCCCGGCGAGGGCGAGCGCCGCGATCGCAAGCACGAGCACAGGCAGCAGAAACCTGCGCAGCGGCACCTAGATCGACCCCAGCAGGGTGGCGGCCCCCCCGGCGTCGACTCCGAGCAGGGCGAAATGCGCGGATGCCGACGGGGCGAGGATGGCCGAGACCGGGCACGAGGAGGCGCAGAGCCCGCAGGCTATGCATGCCGCCGGGTCGATCAGGGCCTTGCCGTCGACCAGCGTGATTGCGGAGACGGGGCATGCCGACACGCAGAGGCCGCAGCCGATGCAGATCTCCGGTTCGACGGCGAAGCTGCCCGCGAGTTCGGCTTCGAGCGGGAACGCGCCGGAAAGGCTGTCGGCGGCGATCAGGGAGACTACGGCGCCCTTCGCGGGAGCCGCTTCGTCGAAGGGGGTTGCGGAGACCCTGATCTCGAGATGATCCCATGAAGTGTCGACCGCATCCCAGGAGACGACCGGCTTGCCCGAATCGGTCGAGAAGGCCATGCCTGCCCCGGAGGCTGCAGCGGCAAGGACGAGGGCGGTAATCGGGATGAACTTCACAAGCATCTCTCCCTTCGGTTCCTTCCCATTCCGGGCGGTCCGGTGCGGCGATCACGGGGACCGGATGCCGCGGAACCGCATCCCGGAGGCATCGTCTACGGTGCGGATGACTCCACGTAGTTGCTTATGGAGTACAGGCCGTCGGTCCTGCAGTGCTCGAAGCAGATGCCGCAGCTGATGCACTTCGTGGTGTCGATGTAGATGTAGAAGTCCTCGTCCCAGTAGA
>JAKLEF010000088.1 GCA_022703195.1 Candidatus Fermentibacterota bacterium
GGAGCTGCTCCACGGAGAAGCCGACCCGCCCGCCCGATTCGCGCCATCTCACCATGAGCTGCGGCACTCCGGGCATGCACATCCAGTCCCAGAACAGGCTGTCCATGGACGGATCGCCCGACAGCCCGACAGCGGAGGAGAGGCTGAGGAGGGCGGCCCCGGGGTGCCTCAGCCTGCCGAGGGCGGCCCGCAGACCCGGCTCGAACCCGGGCATGACGCGCGAGAACATCGCCAGGACAATCGGAGCCTTGCCCATGAGAACGGGCTCCTCGAGCGCCGAGCCCGCCAGGCTGGCGTCGGCGATCGCATATTCCTCGCCGGACATCCCCGACGTGGACGCCAGATAGTACCTGCGGAAGCACTCGAGGATGTTCTCCGCATCCTCCGTGGAACCTCCGGCATCGACGAACAGGTACACCGACCAGGCGGCCAGGGAGGCGGAGAGGTAACCGGGGAGGTGGCTCGACATGGCGAGGAAGGCGCGGGCTGCGTTGGCCACCACCACGGGGCCCGCCGGCCTGATGCCGGAAGACAGGGTGTCGTCCCACACCGCGCATCCGTCGAGAAGGGCCAGGCGGTCGGGCGACAGACAGAGGAATCCGGGCCCGACGGCAAGTACGGGCCTGTCGACGCTCTCCACGAGGACGATGTCGAACCTGGCGCCCTCGAATCCCAGCCTGTCCCACAGCACGCCGGCCAGCAGGGACGCCCTTCGCGACGCCGAATCCGCAGCGGATTCCGACAGCGGGATATGCACCAGCCGCGACCGGCCGCCCGCGACATGCGTCTGCTCCAGATCGCCCGCCGCCCAGGGCAGGGGACCCGGGATGCCCCCGGGCTGGGAGGCGAAGGTGAACACCCCCGTCGAACCGGAACGGTTCCGGTCGACAGGCGTGAGGGGGCAGAAGAACTCCCCCCCCATCGGCACCAGGGCGGTCAGTTCGTAGGAGGAGGGGACCTCGGCCCCGGGGTAGAACCACTCTCCGCAGCAGAACGAGCTCGCGAGCCTCACCTGCCCGGTGACGAAGCCCCTGTCCTCGCGGTAGTAGCTGTCGAATCTCGAACCGTAGACACCGGTGAAGACCATCGCTTCCGGGTCGGGCATGCACATGACCGAGTCGGCCCCGCGGGTGTAGGTCCCCTGTATGGCCGTTATGTCGTCGGGCGCGCTCCCGTCTATCCTCGGGAGCGCGAGCCTCATCCCGTCGATGCCGGAAGTGCCCTGGAAGTCCACCCTGAAGGTGTCGACCACGACGAAGGCCTGTTCGAGCGGGAGGATCTCAAGCGTGATCCTGTGGCTCACCTCGGGGGGCCTGTCTGAATCCTGCAGGTAGAGGTCGGCCCGGATGTCGTCGAGCGAACGGTCGGAGAGGAATGGCGTCCTCAGCCCGGGCCACGGCACAGGGGTGGCATGCTCCATCATCCTCTCGCTCCGCGCGAGGAGAGCCTGGGGGGTGCCGGACATCCCCTCGACCGTGAGGGCCAGGAGTTCGCCTCCCCCACGAGGCCAGACGCGCTCCAGCCTGCACGTGTCACCTGCAGTGAAGCCGACCACGGTGATGCCAGAAGTCCTGGAGGATCCGGAAAGGACGACGGCGTCGGGGAAGCCCGTGGTCCGGAGATGCTCGGCCCGGGAAGCGGGTGTCGAGCCCGATCCCTGGAGAAGGCCGGCACGCACGGTGACCGGACCTGTGGGCAGGTCGAGGACGAGGCCTCCTCCGGGCGCCGAATCGAGCACGGCCGAAGGAGCGGGCACGTCCACCCGGGTCATCTTGCCTGCATCGATGCGGACGTACCCGGCGGACGGGCTACCGCCCCCCTGCCCGCCTCCGCAGGAGGTTCCAAGCATCAGCGCGACTGCAGACAGGTACGCAGCGAACCTTTTGCCCAAGCCCCCGCTCACCTCCGCGAAAACGCCACCGGCTTCTATTCTACCGGCATGCGCGCGCCGCCGGCAACCGGAGGCAGTTGACTCCGTCGTCCGCGGTATTACATTGCCGCGAACGGAAGGAGTCGCGCAGTGCCCCATGAGCTTTCCGGAACGCTCCCCATAAGCCTCCCGCCGGAGGCCGTGCCCTGTCTGGCAGCGGGCTTCTTCGCGGTATCCACCGTCATAGCCACGATCCTCTTCCACCTCGTGGCCGCACGGGTCTTCACTGCCGCAAGGAGGAAGGGCCGCACCGGACCGGTCGTGTTCGGGCTGCTCAGCCTCCTTCTGGGCCTTTCGTGCGCCGTGTTCGGCATCACGGTCGAGACGCCGAGCCTGGCGGTGCTGACGGGCCTGGGGGCCGGCTTCCTGATCTGGCTCGCCCTGGGAGAGGTCGGGCAGGAGATGGGCTGGGTCTCACTGATGTCGAGATCGGCGGTGCCGCTGTTCCTTCTCTGCACCGCCCTCTGGCTGGCCTGTTTCCTGGTCGATCCTCCGAAGGCCCTTCTGGCGGCCGCCGGCTACCCCGTCTGGGTGTGGGGCGTCAATCTGACCAGGGTGAGGGTCTTCTCCAAATGGGGGCCCTTCTCCCTCGCGGCTACCGTTCTGGCCCTCGTGACCGCTTCCGTGGCGGGCGCGGGGCTGGTCCTAGGGATCCTGCTGGGCAGCCCCGTCACCGGGATCCTGGGCGGAATGCTCTTCGCCGACTCGACGTGGTCGGTGCTCGAGATGCTCTGGGAGCGGGGCACGGCCAAGCGGCCCTGGAGGCAGGGCTCCGGGGATCAGAAGATCAGATAGAAGGCTCCGGCCCTGATCGAGAAGGGATCCCGCTCGACGGAGGCGTAGTAGATCTCCGAGGGCTCGGCCTCCCTGTTGTCACCGCCGTATTCCTGCACGGTCCATGAATCCGCCTCGGTGCCGGCGAAGCCCAGGACCGACGCCGCGAGGCCCATCCTGTCAGAAGCCAGATACTCCAGACCGCATTCCGCGTATCCGCCGAAGGTCGCCGCGGTGGCGTTGGAGGCCAGCGTGTCCAATGCCACGTTCTGGATCATGAAATCGGCCAGCAGACCAGCCGAGAGCCTCGCAGCGAGTTTGGGCGCGGAGACGGGCAGCCTCCAGCCGGCTTCGAAGTCTACCCCGAATGACGAGAGCTGATCCATCGCCCCGGCGTGGAGTCCGCCTCCCAGACAGAGACCCCATCTCAGGGTCGAGACGGCGATCCTGATCCTGTTCATGGCGCCGCTGTCGTCGAAGGATCCGCCGGTGTCGGCTCCCTGTTCCAGGCTGACGGGGGCCATCTCCCACCCGATCGAGAGCGATGCGGGCCTGCCGCGTTCGAGGGCGATCACCGAGCCGCCCGGCGCGAGGGAGCCTGACAGCATCAGGGCGCTCGAGGCACCGGGGCCCGAGCTGGTGACCTGTGCGATCCCGTGGCTCCGCAGGTACTGGTACTGGGCCACGTCGTCGGGGATCGCGGGCGAAACGGCCACGAGAGAGAGGAACATGCCCTCGGTGATCCCCGATTCGCTTCCGGCGGGGAGTTCTATCCTGGGGCCCGCCCCGGCCGTGAACCCGACCTCGGCGGGGAAGAGCTCCATCAGCGCCGTGTCCATCATCCTGGCCACGGCCGTGCATGCCAGCGCGTCGATATCGGGTGAGACCCCCGGGGGGGTCTCCCCTGCCGCCGTACCCGAAACGGATCCGGTGAGGATACCGGTCGAGGAGTAGAACCGCCCGGTCGCCGTCAGCTCGGTTCTGGTGCTCGTGCGGAGGGAGTCGCCTGCAAAGGTCGCGCGGTCTGCCGAAACCGGCTCGGGGACGGTGAGGACCAGCAGCACGTCGAGCGAGAAGGCGGAACACAGGGCCGTTGTCTCGGACGCGAACCCCCCCGTCATCTCCAGCGATCTGACGGAATCCGGGAGGGTGACCACGGTGAAGCGCCCGTCGCCTTCGGCGGCGGCTTCGGCACAGGCAGCCAGGGCGGCCATGTCCGACGAAGCCGGAGCTTCGAGGATCACCGCTCCGAACCTGCCCCCCTGGTTTCCTGTGAGGGAGGCCTGGAACGCCAGAAGGAACGGCATGAGGGAGGGCATAGCTTCCTTTCGGCATGGGAGATCCGGGGCGGGCCGACGGGGTCCGCCTCAGAGTGCTCCCTGCTCCACTACGAGATCCTGGAATTCCTCGCAGGTGACCACGAGCGCAGTATCGAGCATACTGCCTGCGAGCGAATCTTTCCAGCCCGGGAAGCACGAGTCGAGGAAGACGGAGTCGGGCGATGCCGGCTCGCCATCGGAGTCGAAGATGATCAGGACCGGAGAGGAGAAAGCCTCCTCGAAGGGGCAGGGGGCCAGCGTCTCGAGCTGGGTCCCGCATGTCGAGACGGTACGGTCGGCGGAGACTGAACCCCGCGCGAGGACGTCGACGGCGCTCCCGCATACGTCACCTTCCGCACCCGGGCCCGTCAGGAGGCCGCTGTCGTCCGACGCGATGCCTTCGGTCGCCTGCTCGGCATCACATGTCCGTCCGGCCGCTGCATCGGCCAGGTTGTACCCGGTTTCCTCATGGCCCGGGACGGTCTGGGAGACCAGCCCGTAAAAGCCGGCGCCGGCGGCCTGGCTCTGCCCGGCGGCGCCGCCACCCGCACCGGTCGTCAGACCACCGGAGCCTCCGATCGCCAACGGGGTGTCCTGGTCCTCCGGGGGCAGGAGCATCGCCGGGTGCTCCTCATCCTCCTGCTCGACCTCGGAGGAGGCTGCCTGCTGCTCCTGCACCTGCAGAGCCGTGCCATCCTCGGCGAAATGGGCGGCCTGCCCGGCAACGCTGTCCGGAGAGATCGACTCGAAGACGGCGCCTGCGGGCGGTCCGCCGGAGATGCTGTCGCCAGGCTCGACGCGGTCGCGCTCCGAAGTCACGGTGATGGTCTCGACGGAGGGCCGCTCCAGCAGCCCGGAGCGCCCGGCGAGCCTCACACCCGCCGCGGCTATCAGGAGTGCGGCGGCTATTGGCACGAATGCCGGGAGCCTCTTCCGGGAGGGCGCGCGCACCGATGTCATGATGCGCCTCTCCATGAGCCTGAAGCTCTCGTCGGACGGGGTCTCGAAGGAATCCCTGTAGGACTTCTCGATGAGCGTCTGCTTCTCGATGATCCTCCGGCATGCGGCGCACGACTCGACGTGGGAGCGGACGTCCGCAGCCTCTGCTCCGCGGAGCTCCCCGTCCATGTAGGCCATAAGCCTGGAGGGATCAGGGCATGCGTTCATCTCTTCAGGACTCCATGAGGTGTTCCACCGACTTGCGGACCTCCGACCTCGCCCTGCTGAGCCTCGACATGACGGTGCCCAGCGCGATGCCCAGGGTCTCCGCGATCTCCGAATAGCTCAGCTCCTGGTCCACCCTCAGCACGAAGACGGACCTCAGGGGGGGCGAGAGCCTCTCCACGGCCTTCCGGATGGCGTCCGCCAGCTCGGAGGCGGATGCCTGGGAGGCGGCCGTGTCCTCCACGCACTGCTCCCCCTCCGCCCCGTATTCCTCGTCGAACTCCACCTCGGACCGCCTCCTCCTCTTCTCCGAGAGGTTTATCGAGAGGTTCGTCGCGATCCTGTAGATCCAGGTGAAGAACCTGTACCTGGTATCGAAGCCCGGCATGGCCTTCATGGCGCGGACGAACGTGTCCTGTGTCACGTCCCATGCGTCCTCGTCCGTCCTGCACATGCGGCGTGCGACCCTGTAGACCCTCTTCTGGTATCTCCGGACGAGCTCCCCGAAAGCATCCCTGTCCCCCGCCTTCGCCTTCGCCACGAGGTCGGCCTCGTCGTCGGCCGGCTCCATCATCGAGAGTATTACATCGAGCAGGATCATTTATTCCACCGGGTGCACATGCCTGCGGGCCCCTCAGAACCTGAGCACGACGCCGGCACCGATCCCGGCCTCACGCCCGAAACGCTCGTTCTCGCGGTCGAAGGCGAACAGGTGTGCATCTACGTAGGCATCCATCATGCCGTACAGCCAGGAGGCCGCGGTGAGCCAGACGAGGTCGAGCCGACGCTCCCTGTGGGTTTCGTATTCGGCCTCGTCACCGGAGTCGCCGCTCTCGAGGAAGTCGTCCCTCGCCGATTCGGCCCGGATGTGCTCGTCGACGAGGAGCGCCAGCAGACCGAGCTCGAGGGCGCCCAGCACGATGCCCTTCACCGGCCTCTCGTTGTAGAACTGGCCCCAGCCCGGCAGAGCGGCGGAACGCAGCAGGGCGCCCGTGGGAGACCTGTCGCCGGAAGCGGGGCCTTCGACCATGCCGGCAACCGTCCCGGGGAGCACCCGGGCCAGGGAATCGACATCCGCGGAATCTGCCGCTGCACGCAGCGAATCGGCGGGATCGCCCCCCGGGGGGGGTCCGCCGAAGGACCTGCCTGCGGGCAGCTGTACGAGGAGCGCGAATGCAAGGAGAGCCGCAGAGGGCACTTGTCCGCCGTCAGGCCCCGACGATCCCGCGCCTGCCGGACAGGATGAAACCGGCCAGCGCCACGGCATCGTCGCCCCAGCCGGCTTCCGCGGTCATTTCGGAAGCCTTGCGGGACACGGGCCCCGGCTCCCTGAAGAGATGCCTGAAGGCCTTCTCCAGATCGGCCAGTCTCTCCGGCGAGAATCCGTTGCGCCTGAGACCGATCAGGTTGAGGGAGGCCACCCTGAGCGGGTACCCCCCCGCGAGGCAGAAGGGCGGGATGTCCATGGGGACCCTGAATCCCCCTCCGACCATCGCGTAGGCTCCGATCCTCACGAACTGGTGTACCGGGACCACCCCGCCGATGGTGGCGTGATCGCCGACTTCGACGTGACCGGCGAGGTTGACTGCATTGGCCATGATCACCCTCGTGCCGACCCTGCAGTCGTGCGCGATGTGCGCGTATGCCATGATGAGGCAGTCGCTTCCGACGGTCGTCCTGCCTGTCGCCGTGGTGCCCTTGCTGATGTTGGCGAACTCCCTGATGACCGTCCTGTCGCCGATCTCGAGGGAGGTGTCCTCCCCGGCGAACTTGAGGTCCTGGGGGTCCGTACCTATGACCGCGCCGGGTCCTATCCTGACGTCGCAGCCGATCGTGGTCCTGCCGGCGACATAGGCGTGCGCCCCTATGTGCACTCCCCGGGACAGCGTTACATCGGGCCCCACCACCGCGAAGGGCTCTATCGTGCAGCCTTCCGGCACGTCGCACGACACGACGGCCCTCGGGTCGACGGCACTCATCTCGGCATCAGCATGGCCATGAGATCGGCCTCGGCCACGACCTTGCCCTCCACCCTGGCGATCCCCCTCATCACGCAGACCGTACCCCTGCGCTTGATCATCTCCAGTTCGAACAGCACCTGGTCGCCGGGCAGCACTGGCTTCCTGAAGCGGACCTTGTCGACTCCCGTGAAGAAGACGAGCCACTCGTCGGGACGTTCGACCGAATTGAAGAGCATCAGCCCCCCGACCTGCCCCATGGCCTCGATTATCAGCACGCCGGGCATGATGGGGCTGCCGGGGAAGTGCCCCTGGAAGAACGGCTCGTTGATCGTGACGTTCTTGAGGCCGACGATGCGCTTCTCGGGCTGCATCTCCAGCACCTTGTCCACGAGGAGGAAGGGATACCTGTGAGGGAGGATCCTCATCACGTCGGCGATCTCCCAGTTGCCCGGCCCGAGGGGTCTCGACTGGTCCCTCGTCCGCCTGGTGTAGGTCTCCCTTATCTTCCTCACGAACTGCACATTGGAGGCGTGCCCGGACTTGGCCGAGATCACGTGGGCGTTGAGCCTCTCGCCGAGAAGGGACAGGTCGCCGATCAGGTCGAGGACCTTGTGCCTCACGAATTCGTCTGGGAAGCGGAGGGGCTCACGGTTGAGCAGGCCCTCGTCGCCGATGACGATTGCGTTGTCGAGCGTTCCGCCCCTGATGAGGTTCTTGTCC
>JAKLEF010000089.1 GCA_022703195.1 Candidatus Fermentibacterota bacterium
CGCGCGGACGAGGGCTCGACGAGGCTGAGGTTGACGTCCTGCCGCTGGACGACGTCCCACTGGAAATCGAGCACCTCGCTGATGCCGGCCTTGAAGCTGTTGGGCAGGATCAGCAGCGCGGTCCGGCGGAGGCTGGTCCTGTACTCGCCGCGAAGGAGGCCCAGGGGTCCGAGGATCGCGAGCTCGGGCCTGACGAGGAAGGCCAGCCCGGCCAGGGCGCCCGAAGCGGAGGGCCTCACGGAGCGCGAGAGCATGGTCAGGAGCCAGGCCGCCGCCACTGCCGCAGCGAGGGAGGCCTCCATACCCGATGCTCCCCAGCGGATGATCCAGGGATCGGCCATGCAGAAGATCATGGCTGCAGCCGGAACGCTCCCGCCCTTGTTCCCGGCGATCCGCCCTGCTGCCGCCCAGGCCAGGACGGCGGCCGCTCCCGCCGAGATCGACGAGAGCAGCCTGGCCGCGACGGGCCCGCCGAGCCCGGCATGGAAGGGGAGGGACAGGAGGAATGCCCATGCCGGGCTGCTGCACGCATAGACCGGGGGGGTGCCCGCGGAGAAGCGCAGGCCCTCGCCCCCGGCGAGGTTCCGGGCGTACTGGAGGTGGATGTAGGTGTCGTCTATGGCATATCCCCGGGGGATCAGGAAGAGCAGGGCCGCCCAGGCCGCCCCTGCGGCGAAGGGCACGAAGGCTCCGAACGGTTTCTTCAGAGGAGGGCCCCCAGCTCCTCGACCATCCGGGCGGCTCCGAGGTAGACCTCCTCGATCCCTTTCGCAACCATGTAGGCGGGGGTCGTGACGGCCCTGAAGACCGGATCGGTCACGGCATCGGAAGCCGGGCATTCGACGGTCAGGGCCCCCAGGGCGCGGGCCCGCGCGGCGTCCCCGCACTCCGAGCCCAGCGTGATCGTGACCCCCGGCAGGCAGGCCGCGAGGATCATGGGGGCTATGCACATGGCGCCGATGGGCCGGCCAGCCTTCCGGGCGCCGGCAACCAGGGATGCGACCGACGGCTCCACCCAGCAGGACGCCCCGTCCTCCGAGACGCGGCAAAGGGTCGTCGCTGCGCCCATCCCTCCCGGAATGACCACGAGGTCGAAATCCGGAGGCCGGAAGGAGCTCAGGGGACGAATCCTGCCCCTGGCCATCCTCGCCGCCTCGTCGAGGACCCTTCGTGACCCGGCGGCCGCGCCGGTGAGATGGTTGACGGTTGCAGCCTGCTCGATGTCGGGAGCCGCGAACACGGTCTCGAAGCTCGACTGGCGAAGCGCGAGCAGGGCGCAGACCGTCTCGTGGATCTCGGAGCCGTCCCTGTTCCCGCATCCCGACAGCACGATCAGCGCTCTCTCGGGCATTCCGTCCTCCTATCGACCTGCGCGCCGGCCGGCGCGAGGCACCGGCCGGTGGAATATGGGCCGGGGGGGCCCCGCCGATCAGTCCGCGGGGAATCCGGCCGCAGCCCTCCTCAGTATTCCGAGGAGCAGAGCCTCGCCGGGGGAGTCGAATCCCCCCCGCAGCGCCGCGCCCTCGGGCAGCGATACGTAGCTCGCCGAATCGCGGTCGACCGTCAGCCAGCCCACCTGCGGCAGCGTGGCGCCTGTCGGGCTCGACGGCAGGCTGGCCCCTCCGGACGGTCCCGCGGATACGTAGAGGACACCCCCGGTGCGCTCGGTGCGCAGGATGTGGATGTGCCCGGACAGGACCGCCTCGATGTCGGCCCTCTCCGCCGCCGCCCTCACCCCCCCGGCGAGCCCGGGTCCCCCCTGCCCCTCGAGCCAGCACGGCCTGTGCGTGACGAGCACCGACGCGCTCTCGGGGGAGATCCCCGACAGCAGGGAATCCAGGCCGCGGAGCGCAGCGCCGGTGTCGTCCATGTCGCCCGACGTGTCCCACGACACGATCAGCACGCCCATGACGGTGTCCACGCCGATGCCGGGAGCCGGCCCGGAAGGGGTCGCGACCGGCCCGCCCCCCGGACCCGCGGCATCGTGGTTGCCCGGGGTGGCGAAGAAGGGCACGGAAGACACGAGCGGGGCCAGGAGGGCCGATGCCTCGGCCCACTGAATCTCCAGTCCGGCCGGGCCGGAGCCCTCTATCAGGTCGCCCACGGAGATCACCGCGTCCGGGCGCATGGAAACCGCCAGCGAAACGCACCGGCCGAAAGCCTCCGTGTCGTCTCCGCCCGTGGTCCTGTCCCCCAGGACCGCGATCCTCACAGGGGCCGCCATCAGTGCGGCAAGGACGATGGCGTGCATGGAATCCTCCCGTGTTCTCCGGAAGATATCCCCGCTCCCCGCCCGGCGTCGACGAAACCCCGGGCCCGCAGTGAAGCCCCCGGGATAGACCCGGACCCGCGCCGGTGCTACATTCCCCGGAACGAAGGAGGCGGTATGAGGGTATCCGCGCTGCCCGCGGTGCTTGCGGCCCTGTCCTGCGGCTGCTACTACGGCTCGATGCAGGGTGCGAGGACGATGGGGGAGGAGCGCGCCTCCTTCAGGGGGGGCGTCATGATGCCCGCCTATTTCAGCAGCGCGGACAGGCTCGAAGCCGAGGAGACGGGGGAGGACTTCATGGACTCCTATCCCGGCTTCTCGTTCTCCGTGGGGGCAACCGAGACGATAGACCTCGGCCTGGCGGCGATGGGATACGGCATAGGCCCGTTCATCAAGTACGGGCTGCTCGATCCCGGTTCCGAGCGCGCCCTCTCGATCCTGGGCGGCATCAACTACGTCATGCCCCCCCAGGTCGTGAGTCCCAGAGGGTCCATACAGGCCGGGACGCTCCTCGGCAGCGACCTGGAGGTGTACGGGGGATGGGAGGCAGGATACGGGCCAGATCTGTCCGACATCCCCGATGACGAGTACGGCGACAGGGACTGGGATGCCGTGGAGAACACCTTCTTCCACGCCCTGAAGGCCGGCTGCATCTACACCATCAAGGGCGAGGGGTCGGAGGGGGAGTACGGCATGTTCGTACCAGAGCTCATCGGGTTCGAGTTCTCGGTCCCGCTGGATCTCGAGACCGGCATGATCGTGGCCGGGCTCAGCGTAGGCTACTAGCCCGGCGGAACGGGAAGCAGCGCCGGCGGGCCGAACCTGCCGGAGGGATCCGGTGCGGCTCCCTCGAGTCTCAACAGGGACATCTTCAGCGAGATGTTCCCGGGATCCGAGCCCGAGTATCCTCCGGGCCCGTCCGCCGCGACGACCCTGTGGCACGGCACGATAACCCCGACCGGGTTCGATCTGCAGGCCGCCCCGACCGCCCTCGCCGCTCCGGGCCTGCCGACTGCGAGGGCGAGCATGCCGTAGGTGGCCACCCGGCCGTACGGGATCCTCCTCATCGCCAGGAGCACCTCGAGCCTGAAGCCCGACACCCCTCCGAGGTCCACGTCGGAGGTGAACTCGACGCGCTCACCGTCGAAATAGCGGTCCAGCTCGTCCTTCAGGAGACAGGAGGGCAGGGGCGGGGCAGGGGTATCAGGGAGGAACCGCGCGCCGGTGATCCCCGACGCGCCGATCCCGATCCCGAGCATCCCGAGGCTCGAGGTATATCCGTAGGCGCCCGGCCGGACCCCCGCTGCTACCACAGGCTCTTTATCTGCCCCCACGTGGTCCGGGAGAGGGAGGTGTAGATGGTGCCCGGCGTGACTGCGACGATCGTCCAGGTCGTGGACATGTTCTCGCTGGTCTCGTCGTGGCCGGTGAGCCCGTTGCCCCCGGTGGGGGTCTCGGTGCCCTCGGTGAAGTCGATGCGCTGGTAGGAGTACCCGGACGAGTGCGCCGCCAGGGAGATGGGGACCTGGCTCGCCGAAACCACGTCTGTCATGTATGCGGTCGGCGAGGTGTCGCCGTCGGGGCCGTCGAGGCTGATGCCGGTCTTCTCCACCCTGCGGCCGGTGTCGTTGCCCCAGAGGGCGTAGTCGAGGTCGTAGACGCGGTCGGACGTGCCGTCCCAGTAGAACAGCACCGCGACCTCGGCGCCGTTGGTGAGCCCCGCCGTGGAGTTGATGTAGCCGTTGGGCGGGGTGGTCATCTGGGTTCCCACGCCGGTGTTCATGAGCTCGTAGTCGGGAGCCTCGCCGTACGTGGTCTGGTAGTTCGCACCGTTCATGGCGACCGTGATGACGCCGCCCGCCGGAAGGCTCGAGCCCGCGGGGAACTTGACCAGGAAGTCCGCCGAGACATTGGTCACGGCTCCGGCGACGATCTGCGGGTAGAAGCTTGCGAGGGTCGCCGAGGTGCCGTACAGGTCGCAGAGGTATACGTAGTCGAGGGATATGGAGGATGCAGTGGGGTTGTAGATCTCCACGAACTCGCCCTCGGTCGGTGTCACGCAGACTTCGGAGATCAGGGGTATCCCCTGGGCCGATGCAAGGGTTGCCAGTACAAGCGCGATAATCGGTAGATTACGCATGACGGTTCCGCCTTCCGGGTTGTGTGATAACGGAATATGCAGTTCCGGGAAAGGTACGGACAGAGATGACCGGAATCCCCGGCCGGCTGGTGGACATGCACGTTCACACCACCGACTCCCCCGACGCGGAGCTCGAAGCCGCGGAACTCGCATCCAGGGCCGCCGGCGCCGGTCTCCGGGGCCTTGGATTCGTGGCGCACGTCGACTTCCACCCCTCGGACTTCTGCACGGGGGCGTTCAGCGCCGGCGGATACGACGCCTCCTTCGGGCGGGCGGCGATCTCCGGGCAGGAGGTCATGCTGCTGAAGGGGGTGGAGATAGGCGAGCCCCACCTGTTCATGGGCAGGGCGGAGGAGGCCATGGCCGGCCGCAGGTACGACTTCGTCACCGGTGCGCTCCACTGGGTCGGCGACCGCCTGCTCCTGGACGCGGAGGGCTTTGCGGGCTCGACCCCGGAGGAACTCGTCGAGAGGTACATCCTTGAGTCGACTGAGATCGCCTCGACTTCGCGCATCGACATCCTGGCGCATTTCGGGATCTGGCGCAGGGGGCTGGCGAGGGCCGGGATGCCCGTGGCGCTGGACGAGGCCGCCATCTGGCCGGGCCTCCTCGGGAGGCTGTTCGAGGCGATGATCGACAGGGGGATCGCCCTGGAGCTGAACACGGCGGGCCTGAGGAGGCGGGAGGCCGTCACCTACCCGACCCCGGCCGTCCTCTCGACCTACAGGAGGCTCGGAGGCCGGCTGGTCACCCTGGGCTCCGACACCCACGGCGAGCCGCACGTCTTCTTCGGGCTCTCGCGGGGCGCCGAGGTCCTGGCTGCGGCAGGCTTCGACCGGGCCTTCTTCTTCAGGGAAGGGGAGCCGGTCCCCTATCCGCTGGGCTAGCCTTCGGCCGCCCTGCCCCCCGTCCCCTGAAGCGCCGGGTCGCAGGCCAGCTCGCTTTCGAGATCGTGCAGGAGCCATTCCCCGACTCCGTCCCGCCTCTGCCGGTTCTCCACCAGGGCCGCGACGAGCCTCGGGAGGGCCAGTCCGGAGCCGTTGAGGGTGTGGACGAATCTCGTCCTCCCTCCGCCGGAAGGCCTGAACTTCATGTTACCCCGCCTGGCCTGGAAGTCGCGGAAGTTGGACACTGAGGATACTTCCAGCCATCGCTGCTGGCCGCCGGACCATATCTCGAGGTCGCAGCACTTCGCGGCAGAGAAGCTGAGGTCGCCTGTCGAGAGCAGAACCACGCGGTAGGGGATCCCGAGTGTCCTGAGCAGGGAACAGGACTGCTCGACCATCTCCTCGTGAGCCGCGGCGGACCTGTCGGGATGCTCCAGCCGCACCATCTCCACCTTCTCGAACTGGTGGACCCTGTTCAGCCCCCTGGTCTCCCTTCCGTAGGAGCCCGCCTCTCGCCTGAAGCACGGGGTGTAGCAGCACATCCTCACGGGGAGGTCCTTCTCGTCCAGCGTCTCACCCCGGTAGAGGTTGGTCACGGGCACTTCGCCGGTCGGGATGAGATACAGGCCGTCGCCGGGCAGGTGGTACATGTCGTCGTCGAGCTTGGGGAGCTGCCCCGTGGCCGTCATGCTCTCCGCGGAAGCCAGGAAGGGCGGCCATATCTCCTCCATTCCCGAGGCGGAATGGCGGTCGAGCATCCAGGAGATGAGCGTCCTCTGGAGCCTCGCTGCCCAGCCCCGGAGGAGGATGAAGTTCGATCCCGCGATCCTCCCCGCGGCTTCGAAGTCGAGCACGCCCTCGAGCAGGTCCCAGTGGGGCTTGGGTTCGAAATCGAACCGGGGCTTCTCCCCCCACTCTCGCAGGACCACGTTGGCGGAGGCGTCCTTCCCGACCGGGACGTCCTCGTCGGGGATGTTGGGGAATGTCAGCTCCAGGGCGTCCATCTGCTCTCCCAGGGTCTTCTCCCTGGCTTCGAGCTCCGGTATGCGCTCACCGGCCGCACGCGCCTCATCCAGGAGGGCCGATGCGTCGCCCCCTCCGCGCTTCACGGCCGACACGCGCTGCGAGAGTTCGTTGCGCCTCTTGCGCAGCTCGTCCAGCTCGTGGACGGCCGCCCGCCTGGCCTCGTCGCATGCGCTCCATTCGTCTATCCTGCAAGGTTCGTTCTTCGATGCGCAGGCCCGGGCCACCTTCGCCGGGTCGTGCCGCAGGAGCTCCCTGTCAAGCATATGTGCTCCATCCTCTTTTCATGTCCGGAACGGGGATCATGCGAACCTGGGCAGGAACACGACCAGCCCCACGGCCAGCGCCCCCAGAGAGGCGATCAGCACGCCGGCCGCGGCCACGTCCTTGGCCGCGCGGACCAGAGGATGGCGCTCGGGCGCTGTCCTGTCAGCCAGCCTCTCGACGGCGGTGTTCATGGCTTCCGCGCTCCAGACCGTCGAGACAGCCAGGATGACGGCGGTCCACTCCCCGGACGAGAGCCTGCATGCGATGCCCAGGGCTGTCACCGCCGCCGTGGCTGCGAGATGTATCCTGGCGTTCGCCTCGGAGGCCACGAGGGTCCGGATGCCCCTGAACGCGTATCCGAAGCTGCGAATCCTGTCTTTCACGAACCCTCCCGCCTCATCTCAGCACCGGGATGACCCCGTCCCCGGTCAGGACGACGCCGATCGTCGGGCCGCCGCCCCCGGTGCCTCCCCGGCCTGCCGCCGCGATCCCCGCCGCCGCACCGATCGCCAGCCCTGCCACGGCATCCGAGACGTGATGATCCCCGCGGTGCACCCTCGAGAGGGCCGTGAATGCCGCCAGGGCTGCCGCGGGTATTCCGGCCGAGGGCCCGTGCTCGCTCCAGACCACGGCCGCGAGGGCTGCGGAGGACGCGGAATGGAACGAGGGGAAGCTCATGCTGTCCGACCCGTCAGGCCTCTCCCTGCGTGTCGCGACCTTCAGGAGCCCCGATATCCCGTAGCTCAGCGCCAGGGCTTCCGTGCAGCGCATGCCGGTCAGTTCGAGCCCCTCGTCGTCTAGAAGGCCTCCTGCGGCCCAGAGGCCGGAGGAGAGGCCGATCGAAGCGTAGCCGAAGAGCAGGTCGCAGGCATCGGAAGCCGCATCCGCCGGCCCGTCTCCAAGGAATCCCGAAACGTCCCCGGCGGGTTCGAGCACCAGGGCCATGCCGGTGGCCGAGGCGCCGAGGCCGGCCGCCGGGCCCGAGATCATGTCGAGATAGCCTTCACCCAGGTCGTCGACGAACGAGTCGAGCGACGCCACAAGGATCAGGAGGAAGGCCCCGACAGGCAATTCACCTCCCGCGGCCCTTCGCGTAGAAATCCTTCACCGAGCGAACGACCTCTCCGAGCTCCTCCTCCGTGAGCTCTCCGAAGACGGGCAGCGACAGGACCTCCGCGGCGGCCTTCTCGGACGCGGGGAAGTCGCCCGCGGAGTGCCCAAGGCTCGAGAAGCACTCCTGCAGATGGAGGGGGAGCGGGTAGTAGACGGC
>JAKLEF010000009.1 GCA_022703195.1 Candidatus Fermentibacterota bacterium
CAGATCGTGTGCTCGGTCCATGACTCCCCTGAACCGTCCGCATTCGACCACCAGGTGACCTGGTCATCGAAGAACGACGTGCTCGCAAGATCCAGATCGCCATCACCATCGACATCACCTGAGGTTATGCTCCTCGGTTCGATGTAGGATGCATCCACGACGTGCTCGAACCATGACGTGCCAGAGCCGTTCGCATTCTCCCACCAGTGGATCTGTCCGCTCGTGTAGTCGCGCTGGGTGGCTGCGATGTCGAGATCACCGTCGCCGTCGATGTCGGCCAGGATCGAAGCCCAGGCTCCGTCGAAATCGGGATCCACGGTCTGCTTCGTCCAGCCCGAACCCCCGCCGGCGTTCAGCCAGCAGACAACGTCGTCGGAGAGCTCGATGCATCCCTGGATGTCGATATCACCGTCGCCGTCGACATCTCCAGCGTCGAGCGTCCTGATGTTGGAACCGGTGTGCGCCAGTCCATGAACGGTCCATGCCGACCCGCCCGAGGAATTCTCGCACCAGTAGCTGCTGCCGGTCTCGCAGGCTGCCGCAACGTCGATGTCGCCGTCGGAGTCGAAATCGCCGACCGCCAGACCCTCCGGTTCGATCAACCCGGCGATGACATGCTCCATCCAGCCGGTACCCCCGGACAGGTTCTCCCACCATACCACCGCGTTGATCCAGTTGCCCGAGGCGGCGATATCGAGATCGCCGTCTCCGTCGATATCCGCGGATCTCATCTGGCAGCATCCCGACCCTATGTCGTAGAACTGCAAGCCGCTGCTGCCGAGCCGCAGAGAACCCGGCGCCCCCCACCAGTCTGCTGCCGTGCCTGAAGCGAAGAAAGTGCTCCAGTCAGCTACAGGCCCGGCGGTGCCGGGCCCGCCCGACCAGTCGGTCTGGATGCCGAGCCGGAGTAGGAGAGAGTGGAGAAGAGAAGAAGGATGGCGGCATGCCTGCACATCTCGATCCCTCCAGTCTGTCTGCACACGAAGGGATGATGGCGGGCATGCCTCGACGGGTCAAGGATATGGAGGTTCGCAGACGAAACCGGCGGGACGGCACGGGCCGCCCCGCCGGGGGATCATGCCGTGTTCCCGGTCTAGAAGGCCGACTTCACCTCTGCCCATGTGTTTCTATCGAGGCTCAGTGCGTCGTCGTAGTAGGTGCGGAACGTGTAGTCGTAGCCCGCGAACTGCCCGTACCCGTCGTTCGCGTAGACGCAGCCGTAGGGATACGGATTCGAGGTGTCGCCATATACCCCGAGACTCATGTTCCCTGTGAAGACGATGAAGTAGGTGATGCCTGGAGTGACGGGAACGCCCGTCCAGAATACGTCTACCCAGTTGCCGGCGGTGCCTACCGCGCTGGCTTCGGCCAGCATCGTGCCGCCCGCGTTGGGAAGGTTGGTCCAGAGCTGGAGGGTGACGTTGTCGCTTGTGCCCACACCCGAGTACAGCATTATGCCGGCCCCGGAGACGTTGTCGTGGGTCTGCTGGAATGACTGGGCCAGGCAGGTCTGGTTGAAGGCGGCCATGTAGCAGCCGGGGTTCGGCTGGTTCTGGTCGATCTGGTCGGCGAAGGGCTGGACGAGCGGCTGGGTGCTGACGAAGGAGCCTGCCGCGGGAACGGAGACCATGTCGGCCAGGCCGTGGACGAAGCCGACCACTGTGGCCGGGACTACATCGGCTGCTACAGAGGAGAGGGGCAGGAAAGCGAGCAGGGCCAGAGAGAGCAGAAGACCGCGAAGGAACATGGTCGACCTCCGGGGAATACAATGACAATCGAGCCTCCATGACGGGCGGAAACGCTCGCGAGGAGGACCGACCGTGGTTTCGGGATGATATGTGTATCGATAGCGGGAGTCAAAGGGCGCCGGAACCAGGCTCCGGCGCCCTGCAGCCAGCTTCGCAGCAGCCTAGAGAGCCGTCTTGATGGACCCCCATGTGTCGCTCTGCAGCCCGAGCTCGAAGTCGATCTCGAGCTTGAAGAGGTTCCCGTTCTGCGGATAGACCCAGAGGTATTCCCCGTCGAAGTCTATGCCGCCGTTCGGCCCGTCTGCATCCTCGGTGAAGACGCACGACCATACGGGAGTCATGTCGGGGCTCCCGTCGGCGTTCAGTTGGAAGATGAAGATGTTGTCGACGCCGGGATTCTGCGTGCAGACGAAGAGATAGTCGCCATAGACCGACATGCCGGATACCGTGGCGAACGAGGCCGTTGTCCATGTGACGGAGGTTTCGACGCCAGTGTATGGCGCCCAGGCGATCTGGTCGGTGAAGAAGTCGGAGGCATAGATGTTGCCGTGTCCGGCGTCGACTCCACACACATGCCCCCAAGCGGCTGGTCCCGAGAGGTTGAGCTTGTGCCATGCCGTGGGCTGCGTGTCAGAAGCGTCGTATACGGCGATCATGGAAGAGGCCCAGTGTCCGAAGAAGAACTGGCTGGGGGTGGAGGGGTACTCGCAGTAGCCCTGATCGTCGGGATCGACGCCGCTGGAGATGGCCCAGGTCGTGCCTGTGGCTCCGCCTGTGGCCATGTCGAACTCGTTGTTCAGCAGTGTGCTGTAGTTGGCGATCCAGATGCTGTTTTCGACGTCGCTCTGTATGGCAAGACCGTAGCTGCTGGACAGGCCCGGCGAGTAGGTTCCGACGACAGTGTAGGTCCCACGGACCCCGGCCGGCTCATTGTATCCGGGCACGCCGGTCCTGTCGGCGAAACACAGGGCGGCAGCGAACAGGAGCACATGTACGAACCTCACGATGACCCCCTTCATTAGCGGAAACCTTCCATAGAATCGGGTGGTCAGCCACCAGCGTCAACTACGCGGGCAAGGCTCCATCAGTCGTCAGACGAGTTCGGACCCTCGGGTGGCAGTCGGATCTGCGTTGTCGGGGCGTCGAACCAGCCCCTGGTCCTCAGGCAGATCCTCACGAGCATCAGCATTACGGGCACCTCGATGAGCACTCCGACCACCGTTGCGAGGGCCGCCCCGGAGGACAGGCCGAACAGCATCGTGGCCGTGGCTATCGCGACCTCGAAGTGGTTCGAGGCCCCGATCATCGCCGCAGGTGCGGCATCCTCGTAGCGCAGCTTCATGAGCCGCGCGAGCCGGTACCCGAGCCAGAAGATCAGGCTGGTCTGCAGGAAGAGCGGAATCGCAATCCACAGGATCGTCAGCGGATTGGCCAGGATAGTCGCGCCCTTGAAGCTGAAGAGCAGGACGAGCGTTGTCAGCAGCGCGGTGATCGTGACCGGCGTGAGCCTGTGGAGGAACTCCTCGCGGAACCAGGCCTCCCCCTTCGCTGCGATCAGCCATCTCCGCGACAGGTATCCGGCCACCAGCGGCAGCGCGACGTAGACGGCGATCGACAGAGCCAGCGCCTGCCAGGGCACCGGGAGGCGGCCGACGCCCAGGAGGAACCCGCCCAGCGGCCCGTACATGACCAGCATCGTGAGAGAGTTGATGGCAACCATCACCAGGGTCAGCCCGTCGTTCCCCCTGGCAAGGTATCCCCACACCAGGACCATTGCAGTGCACGGCGCGATCCCGAGGAGGATGCAACCCGCGAAGTAGCTCCTCCACAGGGGGACCTGGAGCATCTTCACGCCGGCCTCCATCACGACGATGCCTGCACCGTGACTGGAGCCAACCGGCAGGTCGAGGCCGTAGGGCATCCTGACCAGGTCGACTGCGTCGACCCCGATCAGACCGCGGAAAAGCACGCCTAGGAACAGCAGCGAGATCGCGTACATTGTGAACGGCTTGACCGCCCAGTTCACGAACAGCGTCAGCCAGACGGGTTTTCCGCTGCCGCCCGCCCTGACGACCGAAGCGAAGTCGATCTTGACCATTATCGGGTACATCATGAAGAACAGGCAGACGGCTATGGGTATCGAGATCACGGGCGCCCCGCCGGCGCGGATCGAGAAGCCGTCGAGCATAGCGGCCAGGTCGGGGGCGAGCCTGCCCAGAAGGATGCCCGCGCCGATGCAGAGCAGCACCCATACCGTGAGGTACCTCTCGAACGGACTCGACATCCGCCTCTCGTCATGCCGGGATGAACTCGTATCCACGATGCGCCGCCCTCCTCGCTTCGTCGCTTCGACCTCAGATGTGTCTCGTGAACCGTGCTCCTCGTTGCGCAGCCTCAGCCGCAGGCAACGTCACAGCGCTTTTCGCAGAAGATAGATGCCGGCAAGGATCACCAGCGCGCCGGCGATTCGCCGCAGCACAGTCAGCCTGCCCGACTTCTCGTTCCACTTCAGCAGCCTGCAGACGGTTCCCGAAAAGGTGCCCGCAAGGAGGATGACTCCGCAGTGGCCGGCGGCGAAGGCTCCCATCATCCCCGCGGCGAATGCGGGACGGGATGCCTGAGCCGCGAGGACCGCCCCCAGGAGCGGAGCGATGAAGGCGAAGGTGCACGGCCCTGCGGCAGCGCCGAAAACGAGGCCGTAAAGGAAGGCTCCTGCAGGCCCGGATCCCGCCCTGCCCGGCTTCGACGCGGAAGGCGCCGGGATGGTGAAGACCTCCATCAGGTTGAGGCCGAACAGGATCATCAGCACGGACAGGATGATCCCGCCGGTTCGGCCTGTATCTCCTGCTATCCTGCCGGCTCCGAGGGTGACGGCCCCCAGTGCGGCAACCGCAAGAAAGACCCCTCCTGCGAAGGCGGCCGAGATCCTGAAGGCCTTCTTCGTGGACGCCTCCGGATCCTTCGAGATGTAGCCCACCAGGAGAGGGATGCTCGCCAGATGGCATGGGCTCAGGACGATGCTCAGGACGCCCCAGAGAAGGGCGGCGGCGAGCCCGATGAAGGGGGCGGAGCTCTCGACGGCCCTGCCCAGGCCTGTCAGGAACTCATTCAACGGGCTCCTCCGGGGTCACGTCGTACCCGAGCTCTGCCCACTTCGCGACCATGTCCTCGGCGGAGACGACGCCCTCGTGCCGCCACAGCTCCTCGCCGGTTTCGGAGATGAAGACCTGGGTGGGGATCACCCTGATGCCGTAGACCTCCGCGGCCGTCTGATTCTCGTTCACATCGATGAACTCGATTTCGATGGTGCCCAGGGTCATCTCACCGAGCCGGTCGAGCTCCGTCATCATGGTCTGGCACGGGATGCACATCTGCGACCCGAGGTCGATCACTCTCGGAAGGGAGGTCGTGACCGATTCCGGGGTCGTTTCCGGACCTTTGTCGTCTTCACGGGTCAGCACGGCGGCTGCCGCAAGCCCGGCCACAACCGTCAGTATCGCTATCCTGCTGATCATCTTCACATCAACCAGCCTTCATGTCGTGATCCGGCGTTTCCCGGCGATCATCTCCACCAGCTCGTCCACCCCCGGCACCCGGCCCGTCACCAGCACCTCGCCGTCGACGGCGAGCGCGGGGGTCATCATCACCCCGAAGGCCATGATCTCCTTCAGGTCCTTCACCTTCTCGACCGACGCGTCGGTCAGCCCGGCGCGCACGACGGCCTCCCGCACGTGCTCCTCGAGCTTCGCGCACTTCGGGCACCCCGTTCCCAGGATCTGGATCAGCATGAAGACCCTCCCGTCAGCCCGCGATCGAGCCGTAGATCAGGCCGGTGACCGTCGAGAGGACGACCACCAGCGCCACATAGACCATCGTCTTCCTGAGGCCCATGATGCTCCGGAGCACGAGCATGCTCGGCAGCGAGAGGGTGGGGCCTGCCAGGAGCAGGGCGAGGGCCGGACCGTTCCCCATCCCCGATCCCATCAGCCCCTGCAGTATCGGGACCTCGGTGAGGGTGGCGAAGTACATCAGCGCCCCCGAAGCCGATGCGAACAGGTTGGCCGGGATCGAGTTCCCTCCCACGAGACCGGCGATCCAGGATGAGGGGATCATGGCTTCGTGGCCGGGCCGCCCAAGCAGGAAGCCGGCGACCAGAACACCGCCCAACAGCAGGGGGATGATCTGCCTCGCGAACCCAAGGGTGGCGTCGAACCACTCGCGGAGCTGCGGTCCGCCAGTCGCCGAGAGGAAGCCGACCGCGACGACCCCGGCAGTGAAGGCATAGACGGGCTTCCCGGGCAGCAGCACCGCGATGACCGCCACGGGGATGCCCCAGAGCGCCACCTTCCTCCAGCCCGCACCGAAATCGACCGCCAGTATCAATGCGAGGAGCAGCGCGGATGCCGAGGCAATCCACCACTTGATCCGTGCGATGAAGACCCAGAGGGGTGCAGCTCCTTCGGGGCTCCCCCAGTTGGCGAACACGAGTATCCCGACCATCGAGGCGAAGAAGAGAACGGTCCTCCAGAGGGGCCTCGAGGGTGCGGAATGGCCTCCAGCCGTTCCGGTTCTTGCGATCTCGGATTTCGACTTCCTGAAGAAGAGGCTCATGAGCAGGCCGATCACGATGCTGAAGACCACGGCTCCCACCGCCCGTGCCACCCCGATCTCGACCCCGAGTACCCTGGCCGTCATGACGATGGCCAGGATGTTGATGGCCGGCCCGCTGTAGAGGAATGCGGCCGCCGGGCCAAGACCCGCTCCCATCGAGTAGATGCCCGCGAAGATGGGCAGCACCGTGCACGAGCACACGGCCAGGATCGTGCCCGACACCGAGGCCACGCCGTAGGCCTTCAGCCTGTTCGCGCCCGGACCGAGGTAGGAGAGCACCGAATCCCGATTCAGGAACACCCCGATCGCCCCGGCTATGAAGAGGGCCGGCACGAGGCAGAGCAGGATGTGGAGCCTGGCATACTCGTTGAGCATTGCGAAGGCCTCGATGAGGGACGCGTCGAACCGGGCCGATCCGACCGGCAGGAACCAGGCGGCCAGCACGAGGGCGGCCAGTGCGAGTATGGTCTTCAGTTCACGGCTCATCGCCCTGCCTCCCTGCCGCATCGGGGAGCTTCGCACTCCCCTCCTCCGAGCACCTTCTCGACACAGCCGAAAAACTCCAGCACGCACGGCGTGGCGAGGGTGTGGTACACCTTCGTGCCCTCCCTGCGGTCGCGCACGAGCCCGGCGTTCCGAAGCTTCTCCAGGTGCCTCGACACGGTCGAGATGTCCAGCCCTACGGCTTCCGACAGTTCGCCGACGGTCCTGCCCCCGGAGGCGAGCAGGTCGACGATGTGCAGACGGGCAGGATTCGCTAGTGCGGAGAGAATGGAGGCCCTCCACCTGTACGCATCGTTTCCCTCTGTCACGTCATCCGTCCCTTCTTGCTTTGTTGTGCAAATATGCAGATATTGCGGTGCCCGGACAACCCGTGCATTGTTCGGAAGTGTCAGTGGCGAAGAATTGTGGATGAAAGAGGAGGGTCGATGAAGCACCTGCTCGCGGTTCCCATCCTGTCCGCGCTCGCCGGGGCGGCCGAAGTTGTGGTCGGCAGCCAGGGCATGCCGTCCAGCGATCCCTGGTGCGGTTCCTGAAGCGCCCAGATGCACTACCAGGTGGTGGTGCTCGACAGCGAGACCGACGGCGCCATGCAGATAACCTCCCTCGCCTGGCAGAGGGCCCCCAACGGCGATGACCAGGGACACTACTACGACGTCGAGATCTACATGGGTCTCTGCGCGGAGGACGCCCTCGGCTCCACGTTCGAGGACAACTGGGTACCCGGGAAGAAGACGCTCGTCTATTCGGGATCTGTTCTCGATCTGAGCGCGGCGGCCAGCGAGTGGGAGCCGGTGACACTCACCACCCCATACTGGTACGGAGGCCAGCAGAACCTGCTGATCGACATCCAGTGGGCCTCGGCCAACACCTCCTACAGCTTCTATACCTGGAAGTGGGAGACCGGTGCGGCCCGCTCGGTGAAAGCCGGCAGCCTTTCTTCGGCAACCGGGGTTCTCTCCACGCAGATGTCCGAGCTGATGCTCACGGGCACTCTCGCGCTCGACGGGTCGACCTTCGCCCAGGTGAAGACAGTGTTCGAGGAGGGCTTCTGATGCCCCGGCCGATGCCGTGGCTCCTTGTGCCCCTCCTGGCGGCCCTCCCGGCCGCCTCGGCAACCCTGACCATCGGCTCAGAGGAGCTTTCGTCCGGCGAACCCCTCTGTGTCTCTTGAATCGAGTCGCTGCACTACCAGGTGGTGGTGCTCGACTCCGAGATGGGCGGGGCTTTCGGGATCGAGACGCTGTCGCTGAAGAGGCACAGCTCCGGCTCGACCCCGGCCGGCACGAACTACACCGACTTCCAGATCTGGGCCGGGCTCACGGACTCCGACGTCATGTCATCGACGTTCGACGACAACATCATCCCCGGCTCCAGGACGCTCCTGTTCAGCCGCGACAGCCTCTACATCGAGGCTCTGCCGAACTCCTGGATACCGTTCGATCTGGACACGGCCTACTGGTACGGGGGAACGCACAACCTCGTGATCGAGATCATGTGGTCGGACGGCGAGGAGATCGGATCTGAGTGCGTCTATACCTGGCAGTGGAACACAGGCACGATGAGATGCGCCTCCGGGCCGTTCGCTGCCTCGTCGGGCAGCCTGACGAGCGTCATCCCCGTCCTGAGGCTCGATGGCGAATCGGCGCTGGAGTCCGCTACCTTCGCGGAGATCAAGTCGGGATCCTGAGGCGTACGGCCCGGTTCAGCGCGACATCATCGCCGTGAACCGCCCTGCAGCCTGTGCGCCTGACCGGAGTTCGCGTATAGTGTTCCCGGCGTGGTGTCACAGATGGAGGGAGCCGCCATGAGACATGCAGGACTTCTGACCGTGCTGGCAGCCTCGGTCGCCTTCGCCGCGGGCAGCGTTCGACTCGACCACCCTCTCTACATCCCGGGTAACGACGCACAGATCTCGTACGACGACGGATCGGCCTACTGGCTATCCTGGTCCGGGCTCTACAGGGGAGTGTGGTTCCATCTCGACGACTTCGGTTACTCGGGCTGGGTCGCCACACACTCGGAACTCTGGTTCTACCACCATCCCTCCTATCCCTGGGATACCTCCAGCTTCTACGCCCTGCTCTACGACGGGGGATCCTCCGGCCCCGGCATGCTGTTCGACCAGACTTCCGTGACGGCCCTGCACTACGCGCCCTGCATGGTCACCCTGACTCCTTCCGTATACTTCAACGACGACTTCTGGGTGCTCACGAGCTCCGAGATGTCCACCGGCGGATGGCCGTCGATCCTCGAAGACTACTCGGCAGGCGCGACTGACCACAGCTTCCAGAGCGACGACTTCTCGGCGTGGGAGCCGAGCCCCCATGGCGACTATTTCATCCGTTCCGTCTGGTACGACGTGCTCGACTCGGAAACCTGGGGGGCGATAAAGGCCCTCTTCTAGGATCGGCGGATCACGGGCGCCTGCCGCCGGTTCTGCGCCAGGCGGCCTGCATCGTCAGCCTTTTCTCGATCTTAGCTTGCATCCGCACTGCCCGCGCAGTTCGAAATCGGGGTCCTTCCTGACGGGAAGACCGTCGCGCTCCCAGTCGACCATCCCGCCCGCGAGGCTGGCAACCGGCCCGAGCCCGGCTGCCGACAGCACCTCTGCGGCAGCCCTCGAGTGCAGCCCGACCGAATCCGCTACGATGAGCAGCCTTCCCCGCGGCAGGTCCCCGGCCCTCTCAGCGATCTCCGCCCGGGGGATGCAGATCACCCCGGGCACGTCGAAGACCCTGTAGCTGACCTCGTGCTCCGGCCTCATGTCGACGATCAGGGCCCCGGAACCGGAGGCCGCCTCGCAGGCCTCCCGGGGCGACATCGAAACCACCGCCATGATCTCCTCCGATCGGTGCCGGCTCTCCCCGTGCCTATGACAACCGCCGTCAGATATGGCAATTCCCGGTCGGGGCGAGTACCCCAGGGAACGCAAGCTTCATGCTCCCGGCCTCCCGGAAGGCGGCCTCCAACCCGGGTGGCGCTTGACAAGGCGGGCGGCGCCGGAGATCGTCCGTGCATCGATACATTTCGGAGGTTTTGTGGATATGCCTGCAGATGCGGGTGATTCGTCCACCGGATCCGGAAGCGCCGGAAGCTGTGAACCGGTGGTCGATATCGAGAGCGTCCGGGACGGGATATGCAGTGCATTCTCGGGTGTCCGTCTCGGAGGCGGCGTGGGCCTCCGTGAGGCCCAGGGCCTTGACGCCTACGAGGACGAGGCATCCCGGGCTGTACGCCGCCGGGATGACGAGAAGGACGACTGGCGGATCATCCGTCCGGCAGACCTCAACAGGTGCAACAGCAGCCTGAGCTTCTTCGACGCCGAGGGCATGAGGTTCCACCTACCCGCATTCCTCGTTGCCGACCTCGACGGAGTCTACGAGTTCGGCATGGCCTTCCACCTGACCCATCTCGACTCCCACGGGATCGGGCAGTTCTCGCTCCTCTCCCCCGAGCAGAGGGCGGCCGTGCGCAGATATCTCCAGTACATCTCCACCGAGGACGACTACGCTTTCGAGCGACCCGCCATCCTGAGGGCACTGGTCGAGTTCTGGACCTGAGGCCGCAGGGTTCCCCGGCTTGGTGAAGCCCCCGCAGGAATGTATTGTCGGGCGACGGGACCGGCCGATGCCCCGGACGGCCCCGACCGGCGCGCGCCGGACGGATCGAACCCTGGAAGGAACGTGGATGGACGATCTGATCTACCTCGACAACTCCGCGACGTCGTTCCCGAAGCCGCAGGTCGTGTACGACTTCATGAAGGAGTTCTACCAGTCGCACGGGGTGAGCCCCGGCCGCTCGGGTTTCGACAAGGCGCTCGAGGCCGAGAACATCGTCCACGGAACGAGGAAGCTGCTCACTGGTCTCTTCAACGGCACCGACCCCAACCGCCTCACGTTCTGCTACAACGCCACCGACGCCCTCAACAGGATCATCATGGGCATGCTCTCCAGGGGCGACCACGTCATCTCGACCAACCTCGAGCACAACTCCGTCCTCCGGCCCCTGAACCACCTGGAGCGCGACGGCGGCGTGGAGGTCACCTGGATCCCGTTCGACTCGAAGGGCTACGTCGATCCCGACGACATCGAGAAGGCCTTCAGGAAGAACACCAGGCTCGTGATAGTGAACCACTCCTCCAACATCATCGGCACCGTGCAGCCCGTGGGCGAGATAGGCCGCCGCTGCCGGAAGGCCGGCATCTTCTTCGCGGTGGACGCCAGCCAGAGCGCAGGCGCCGTCCCGATCGACGTCCAGGCGATGTGCATCGACCTCCTGGCCTTCACCGGCCACAAGTGCCTGATGGGCCCTACCGGCATAGGCGGTGCCTACGTCGGCGAGGAAGTGCCGGTGCGCTGTACGATCTTCGGCGGCACGGGCGTGCGCTCCGCGCAGCCCTTCCACCTCGACGAGTTCCCGTACAGGATGGAGGCCGGCACGCTCAACACCGTCGGCATATCGGGCCTCAACGCCGGCGTGAAGTGGGTCCTGGAACAGGGCATGGACAGGGTCCACGACCACGAGATCGCCCTCTGGGACAAGCTCCGCAAGGGCGTCCAGGCCGTCGACGGCGTCACCACCTACTGCGCCGACGACACCGGCGATCAGAACCCGGTTCTCAGCCTGAACATCCGGGGCTTCGAGGCCGGCGACGTCGGCACCATGCTCGATGTGGACCACGGCATAGCCGTGCGGACCGGGCTCCAGTGCGCCCCCAGGGTGCACCAGCAGCTCGGCACGGACAGGATCCACGGCACGGTGCGCTTCAGCGTGGGCCCGTTCAACACCGAGAAGGAGATCGACACGGCGATAGGGGCGGTGCGCGAGATCGCGTCGCTCGGGAAGTAGCCCGCAACACCACGACCGGAGAAGCAATGGACAGCATCAGGATAGGCGACGTGGAACTGAAGGTGGACGGCGACGGGTTCCTGCAGGACCCGCAGCTCTGGAGCGAAGCCGTGGCGGCCGAGTTCGCCAGGCTCGACGGCATCGAGGAACTGACCCCCAAGCACTGGGAGGTCATCAACTACATCAGGGGGTTCTGGAAGGAATCCGACATGGCCCCGACGGTGCGCGGCCTGTGCAAGCAGAGCGGACTCAGGCTGCAGGAGATCTACGGCCTGTTCCCCAAGGGCCCGGCGAGGGGCGCCTGCAGGATAGCGGGGCTGCCCAAGCCCGACGGCTGCGTCTAGTCGGAGGATCCTCGACAGTCAGGGGCGTGCGGTCGTCAGCGGCCCGCGCCCCTGATCCTTTCCACCAGGGCTTCCCGCGGTACGGTCGAGATCGATGCCACCTCGGCCGGGTCGAACCCCATGCACACGGCCAGCAGCTGGTTGTAGTCGAAGACGGGCAGCGGCACGTAGGCCGGGTCCTTCTTCGCCAGTTCGGCCTGCATCCGGTCCATGTGCTCGAGGCAGGTGATGCACGAGACGACGATCATGCCTGCGTCGGTCTCGGCCCTGAGGGCCCTGAGCTTCCGGAATGCGTACTCCGAGGCGCCCGCGAAGCTGCCCTTCACGAATCCCCCCGCCCCTCCGCAGCACTGCAGCTCGCGGCTGTAGGGGCGCACCTCCGCGCCCAGCGCCTCGACCAGGCCGCGCAGCATCCTGGGCCGCCCGGACGACTCCTCGAAACCGACGATCTCGCTTGGATAGAGGGTGTGGCAGGGGTACTGCACCACGGCGGACATCCCGTCGAGCGGGAACTCGAGGGATCCGCGGATCCTCTCCGCCCCGATGTCGTTGAAGAGGACGTCGGTGATGTGCCTGACCTCCGCGGTGCCGCGGAACTCCCTGCCGGCCTTGCCGCGGAGGAGCCCCTGAACCTTCTCCCTGAGGGCATCGTCCCCGTGGAGCCTCTCGAGCGCCATGCGCAGAGAGCTGTAGCACGAGCCGCACTGCGTCACCATCGGCACGCCGAGATCCTCGGCGATCGAGAAGTTCCAGGCGCTCACGGCCAGGGAAGCCGTCTCGTCGGCGGAGGGGAACGACCCGAAGGCCGGGCAGCACACGCTCCCCGGCAGATCCGCCATCTCCGCACCCAGGCGCGGCATCGAGAGCCTTATCGCACGCTCGACGTCCGGCCTCACGGCCGGCACGTTGCACCCGAGGAACAGGCCGTACTTCATTCATCAACCCTTGAACATGAATTCGTTGTTCTTCACCAGATCGGTCTCCCGCAGCATCTCGCGGAACTTCTCGAGCATCTCGGGGAACCTCGCGATGGTGGGCGGCACTTCTTCGAGGCCTACGGCGCGGCGCTTCTCGCGCACCCTGTCCACGGGCTGGGTGTGCCCCGTCTCGAAGATCTCCGCCACCGAAGCGGGGATGAACGACTCGTCGTTCCTGGCCTGCCAGCGCCTGACCGCGAGGCAGATCTCGAAGGGCTTCACGCCCATCGGGCACATCTCCTCGCAGGCCGAGCAGGTCACGCAAAGCCAGGGGGTCTCGTCCTCGAGCAGGCTCTCCGAAAGGCCGAGCAGGACCTTCCTCACGAGGTCCCGCACGAACAGCGGGGGGCTGGCCTCGGCGGCCGGGCATCCAGCCACGCACGTGCTGCACGTGAAGCAGTGCCTGATGTCGCCGCAGCTCTCGACAACCTCGCGCCAGAGCCCGGCGTCCACCTTCGAGAGGTCTATCATCTGAACTCCCCCGGCAGCCCGCGCAGCCGTTCGAGGCTGTAGACCGGGCCGTCGGTGCACGCGTAGGAACCGCCGATGCCGCACCGGCCGCACTTGCCTATGCCGCACTTCATCTTCATCTCCAGCGACAGGAATATGTCCGCGGGCGCCAGGCCCAGGTCCGCGAGCACGGGCAGCGTGTAGCGGATCATTGCCGGAGGCCCGCACACCAGCGCCGCCCTCCCCCCCAGAACGCTTTTAACTCCTTTAACTTTCTCGACCGCCGCCGGCACAGTGCCTGTCATCCCGGTCCATCCCTCGTCCGCCCTGTCCACGGTCACTACGAGGTTCATGTCGTCCCGCGCGGCCCAGTCGCACAGGTCGTCCCGGTAGAGAAGGAGCCCGGGGTTCCTCGCGCCGTAGACCACCGTGATCCCGCCGAAGTTCCCGCGGTTCCCGGGGTGCAGGGCGTAGTTCGTGAATGCCCTGAGGGTCGAGAAGCCGAAGCCGCCGCCGATCACCAGCAGGTCGCGGCCCGAGAGTCCCTCGACCGGGTAGCCGTTGCCCAGCGGGCCCCTGAGGCCCACGCTCTCGCCGGGTTCGAGGTAGTGCAACTCGGTCGTGACAGTCCCCACGCGGGCAATCGTGAAATCGAGCATGTCGGGGGACATGGGCGACGAGGCGATCCCGAACGGGGCCTCCCCCACTCCGAGTATCGAGAGCTCCGCGAACTGACCCGGCACGAACCCGAAGGGCGCCGTGCCATCGGGGAAAGTGAGCGAGATGGTGCGGATCGAGCCGTCCTCCGTCTCCGTGACGCTCTTCTCCACCCTCATCGGGACCGGCGCGTACGGATTGCTCACCTCTCCCCTCCGAAGGCATCCAGGAGGAGCCTGATGTCTAGGTTCACCGGGCATGCCTCGACGCATCTTCCGCAGCCCACGCACCCCGGCATGCCGTAGCTCTCGAGGCAGTAGCTGAACTTGTGCATCAGCCTGTGCCTGTACCTGTCGGCTCCCGTGGGCCTGGGATCGTGCCCGGAGGCCTGCCTCGTGAAGGTCTTGAACTGGCACGAGTCCCAGATGCGGCTGCGCACGATCCGACCGTCCTCCTCGGCGTCGACGATGTCGAAGCAGTGGCACGAAGGGCAGAGGAACGTGCAGGCCCCGCAGCCCAGGCACTTGGCGGTCAGAGCCTCCCAGCGCGGGTCGTCGAACGCCTGCTCCAGTCGCCCGCGGAGGGCTGACAGGTCGCGGGGCGCCCCGGCCTGCGGAAACGCTGCGGGGTCGGTCACCCGCCCATCCGAACTCCCGAGGCCCGCTCTCCCGACGAGAGAGGCGCCCCTTTCGGTGATGATCCTGACGATCCACCCCTCCCCCGAGGGCTCGAGCAGGATATCGGAGCCCTCCACAGAGAGCGGTCCGCCTCTGGTGGAGGTGCAGAAGCAGGTGGCGCGGGGCTCGCGGCAGCCGATCGAGAGGATCGTGAGCGCCTCCCTGCGGGCGGCGTAGTAGGGATCGATCCTGTCCCCCCCTGCATAGACCCTGTCCAGGAATACGATGGCGCGGGCGTCGCAGGGCCTGGCCCCGAAGAGTATCGTCGGTTCCGGTGCCGGAACGCTATCGACTGCGCTTCCCCCCGGTTCCATGGCGAGAAGGGTCTCTGTCATCGGTGCGAGGATCTGCCTGGGCGGCCTGACGGCGCCGGAACTGTCCAGCAGCGCCTCGGACGCGGACAAGACCCTGTCGAATGCCGCTCCGTCACCCTCGGCGACTGGCGCGTACACGGTCACGCCCGGCATGGCCAGGATGCCTTCCAGCAGGCGGACGAGGGATTCGCGGCCGTGGATCGTATCCGTCATTCCCGCTTCCGCCCGGGATCGAGCATGAAGTCCTGCGAATCCTCCATGGAGGAGGCCGCGAGGGGCTGCGGCGCGTTCTCGTCCAGGCCGGCCCTGCATCCGAAGAGCTCCGATACGTCGGAGGCGAGCCTGCGGTTGAGGATCGAAAGGTCCACCCCCGTGGGGCAGGCCCGCGCGCACGCCCCGCACTCCGCGCAGCGCCCGGCAAGGTGCATGGCGCGCATCACGTGGAAGGCCGTGACGTCCTCCGGGTGCGCACCCCTCCCCACCCACTGCGGCTGCGACGAGTCGGCGAAGCACGAGGCGCATGTGCAGAGCGGGCATGCGCTCCGGCAGGCATAGCACCGGATGCACTTAGCCATCTCGGCCTCCACCCTGGAGCGCCTCTCCTCCGCAGGAAGGGAGGCGAAGGCCTCAACGTCGGGGAAGCCGGGATCGCGCTCGGCCACGGGGTCCCCCAGGGGGATGTCGCAGATCACCGGGTTCCGCCTGGCGCACAGCCGGCAGCTCGCGTGCAGCACCTCGTCGAGAGGGACCGACACGGGCTCCGGGCCGCCGTGGATGACAAGCATGCCGTCCGATTCATCCACCGCCGTAACGCGGAGCCCCGGGAACCGCCTCGCGATCGCCCGGGGGTCGGCCATGCCTGTGCACGGCACGCCGATCACGACGATGTCGCTGCGCTTCAGGCGCCTCTCCTTGATGAGCTCCACGATCGCCCGGGAGTCGCAGCCCCTGGCCACTATCGCGGCCTTCCTGCCCGGTTCGAGATATCTGGCGAGATTGTTGGCGCAGAATGCGTTCCAGACCAGGCGCCCGGCGTCGGACGGGTCGGTGACGAGGCATGGCGTGGCGCGCATCGGGATGGAGCCCTGCTCGAAGCCTATGACGACCTCTGCCGAGCCTTCCGACAGAAGCCGCGAGGCGGCCTCCGCTATCCGGGCCGACAGCCCCGCGCCGCTCACCGCGCACCTCCGGCATTCCTGCGGGCCGGCCCGAGCTCGCGCACCCGTTCCGTGACGGTCTCGATCACCTCTGCGAACCTCCCGCCCTCGGAGGCGGACACCCACGTGAAGTGCAGCCTGCCCTCCTCGATCCCGAGGTGCCCGAGCAGGCGGGCCATCAATGCGAACTTCCTGCGCGCGCCCAGGTTCCCCGAGATGTAGTGGCAGTCGCCGGGATGGCAGCCCGAGACGAGCACCCCGTCGGCGCCCCTGCGGAAGGCCGACAGGATGAAGAAGGGGTTGATCCTGCCCGCGCACGGCACGCGGATCACGCGCACCGAGGCGGGGTACTGCATCCTGCCCACGCCTGCAGAGTCGGCTCCGGCGTAGCTGCACCAGTTGCAGAGGAACGCCACGATCCTGGGCTCCCAGCCAGCGTTCGCGTTCGTTCCCGTCACGGCGCCCTCCGTGTCCCGCAGCCTATCATCGCGTGTATCTCGCGGTCGGTGAACCCGAGGATGTCTGCTGCACCGCACCTGCACGAGGAGGCGCAGAGCCCGCAGCCCTTGCACAGGGCCTCGTTCACCACGGCCTTGCCCTCGGCCTCGTCCATCTCGATGGCGCGGAACGGGCAGAGTGCTGCGCAGGTGCCGCATCCAGAGCACCTGTCGGAGTTGATTCTGCATACCGTCCCCCCCGCCTCGATCGAATCGCGGGAGAGCACCAGCGCGGCCCTCGAGGCCGCCGCCCCGGCCTGGGCGATGCTCTCGCCCATCGTCTTCGGGCCGTGGGCGAGGCCGCACACGAACACGCCCTCGGTGGCGAAGTCCACCGGGCGCAGCTTCACGTGCGCCTCCATGAAGAAGCCGTCCTCGTCGAGAGGCACCTTGAAGAGCCCGGCGAGCCTGGCGGCATCCTCCGAGGGCGTGATGGCCGACGCGAGGCCCACGATGTCGGCGTCTATCGAAACCGTCTTGCCCAGCAC
>JAKLEF010000090.1 GCA_022703195.1 Candidatus Fermentibacterota bacterium
TCCTCAAGGGCGGAGGCGCAGAACGTGAAGACGTTCTCCCCGGGCCGGGACATGAACCTCAGTCCGGAGGCCTCCCTCACTTCGCACAGCCCGGCGATCGCCCCGGCCGTGTCCTCCGTCCTGAGAAGCGCCCTCCACCCCAGCGGGACCCGCGTCGGATACGGCACGAGGTCGCGCTCCTCGAGAGGGACCATGACCGCGGGCGCAGCGCCCTCCTGCGGGATGGACGCCCTGTGGAGGAAGCGGAATGTCTCGACCCGCTCGAAGCCGCAGGATTCAGCGATTGCGATGCTCTCGGAATTGAGGTAGTAGGTCTCGAACTCCACCCAGTCGACGATGCCTCCGTCCCTCAGGGCCCGGGCCCTCCCGAAGCAGTCCTCGGAGAGGAACCTCCCCAGGCCCCTGCCCCTCATCGAGGGATGCACGCGCAGCCCTTCGAGCCATGCCACCCGCCCGGGCATCACAGTGATCTTGTAGCATCCGAACAGCCTTCCGGCGATGATGCCGGAATACATGCCGCCCCCGGCTATCCACGAGGCCGCGACGGCCTCGAGGTAGTCGCTCCCGTCCCATGTGCCGCGGGAGATCTCGGCCAGCTCCGGGATGTCCCCCGGGACTGCCGCCCTTATCGAGGGCCGGGGCATGTCATCTTCCGTCAGTTCCGAGGTTCCGTCCGGCATATTCTTTCCCCATAATCGGAATGTTTTCGGAGACGGCCCACCCGTGTCCTCCGGAGGGAAGGAATATGAACACACAGGAGATGTTTGGGGACTTCCACCCGCTCGAGAGCAGTTCCTTCCAGTCGTTCTGCGAACTGGTCAAGGTGGGCGACGGCGGCACCCTGGTCACCCAGGGCGAGCAGTCGACGGACTTCTTCGTTCTGCTCAGGGGCTGTCTGAAGGTGACGGACCAGCGCACGGGCGAGGATTTCGTGCTCGCCCAGCTCTGCGAGGGAGACGTGTTCGGCGAGATGTCGTTCCTCGACGGGAGCCCCAGGTCGGCCACGGTCATCTCGGAAGGCGAATCAGAGATACTCCGCATGAGCCGCCAGAGCTTCGCCCTCCTCCAGTCCGTCAACCCGTATCTCGGGCTCCTCATCCTGGTCTTCCTGGGGCGCATGATGTCAGGCAGGCTCAGGAGCGTGGACGAGAAGATGGCGGGGATGGCCAGGGAGCGCGACAACAGAGAGCTCTCCGAGCTCCGCAGGCTCATCTCCGGCATCCGGAGCTCCGTGCGGTCGCAGGTGGGCGATTCCGGAGAATCGGATCTCCTCTAGAACCGGGGGGTGCCAATGTCCGGCGTGAAGAGGGTTTTCCCGCAGCTCAGCGCCTCCGAGGAGGCAGAGATCCTGTCCGAATGCACCAGGATGGAGGCAGGGGCGGGCACTGCCGTGCTGCGCAAGGGCGAGGGCGGAGGAGACCTGTACATCGTCGAATCCGGGGTGTTCAAGGTCTACGAGGAAACCGCCGGCGAGGACTTCGTGCTCGCCCTCCTGAACAGGGGCGACGTGTTCGGAGAGCTGTCCTTCCTGGACGGGTCTCCCAGGTCGGCCTGCGTGAGATGCCAGAACGACGGGAGTCTCCTGAGGTTCGGAAGGCCCGACTTCCCGAAGCTTCTTCTGAAGAATCCCTACACGGCCTCCAGGCTCCTCTTCAGCCTGGCCTCGATCGTGTCGGCGCGGCTGAGGAAGGCGGACGAGGCCCTCGCAGTCCTTGCCTTCGACGAACCGGACGCGTCGTCCGACGAGATGCACAGGCTCGCAGCCGAGATGCACCGGGCCGTCCACATGGAGCTGTCCCCGGGTTCGAGCGAATCGGCGCTGGAGTTCTGACCCCGGACGGCCGCCGGCTTAATCAGTCCGGCTGGACGATGGAGGATGCCCTCGTGTAGCGCGGATCAGCCCCGGGTAACGACCCCGGATGGCCGCCGGCTTAATCAGTCCGGCTGGATGAGGGAGGCGAGCTTCGTGAAGGCCCTCGCCCTGTGGCTCGCGGCGTTCTTCTCGCAGGCGGGGCACTCCGCATAGGTACAGCCCAGCGAAGGCACGAAGAACACCGGATCGTAGCCGAAGCCCCCTTCGCCTGCGGGTGTTTCGAGGATGATGCCCTCCACCTCGCCTGTCGCCGTCACCACGCCGCCTTCAGGGCTGGCGAACGCCGCCGCGGTCCTGAAGAAGGCCTGCCGCGACGCGCCCTCCTCCCACTTGAGCACGCGCAGGAGCTTGGCTACGTTGTCGGCATAGCCCGCGGAGGAGCCTGCGTACCTTGCCGAGTACACGCCGGGGGCGCCCCCGAGAGCCGACACGAACAGCCCCGTATCGTCGGCGACGCATGGCATGGAGGTCGCACGGGCCGCGGCGATCGCCTTGATCGCGGCGTTCTCCTCGATCGTGCAGCCCGTCTCCTCGCAGTCCCAGCCGGGCATGAGGAGGGTCACGGGCACGACCTCTCGAGCCGGGCCCTCGAGGATGGCCCTCACTTCGGCCAGCTTGTCGGGATTCCCCGAGGCAAGGACGAGTCTCACGGCCCTGCTACTCCCCCACCGCCAGCTTCTGGCTCGGGATGACGTAGCCGAGGATGGAGGACGCCGCTGACCGGGCCATCTCCTGGACATCGTCGAAGGGTATCGGCCTGTGCTCGGCCGAGGCCTGGAGCTCGACGAGGAGCCCTGACGACATGCAGACCACGTTCATGTCCATCATCGCGCCCGAATCCTCTTCGTAGGTCAGGTCGGTGAGGACGCGGTCTCCCACGATCCCTATGCTCAGTGCTCCGACGAAACCGCGCCAGGGATCGGTCTCGACGTCCCCCCTTTCCAGGAGCCTCTGGATTGCGAGCCTCAGGGCCACGGCGCCGCCCGTGATGGCGGCCACCCTGGTCCCGCCGTCGGCCACGAGCACGTCGCAATCGATCGTGATCGTCCTGTCGGGCAGCTTCGAGAGATCGAGCGTCTGCCTGAGGCTCCGGCCGATGATCCGCTGGATCTCCTGGCTCCTGCCCTTGGTGGCTCCGCCCCTGTCGCGCCTGACTCGCCTGTTCCCGCTGCCCGGGAGCATGTCGTACTCGGCCGTCACCCAGCCGCCGCTCTTCGGGGCGATGAACGGCGGCACCCTGTTCTCGATGCTGGCCGAGCAGAGGACGCGGGTCTCTCCCCAGGAGATGAGCACGCTCCCCTCGGGGGATGGCTGGAAGCCCGTCTCGAACGATATCTCCCTGACGTCCGAATCTCCCCTGCCGTCGCTCCTGGTCCTGGCGCCTTCAGGCATCACCGACCTCCACCTGGGTTACTAGCGGTATGGAGCGGCCCAGGAACCTCTGGGCGATCTCCTGGAACTTGAGCGGGATGTCGCTTACATAGAAGGAATGGGAAGGAAGACCCGGAACGCCGGGCCCGCTCAGGAGACCCGCCTCCCCCAGAGTCCGGCCTACGACGGATGCCGTCGATTCGGCTGAATCCACCAGGGCGACCTCCGGTCCGAGCACGCGGCCCAGGACCGCCTTGAGGAGCGGGTAATGTGTGCAGCCCAGCACGAGCGTGTCGATCTTCTCGCGCAGAAGGGGGGCCATGTATTCCTCGACCACGAGAGTGGTGATCCTGTGGTCGAGCCAGCCCTCCTCCACGAGGGGGACGAGGAGGGGACAGGGCTGGGCCACGACGGTCCGGATCCCTCCCGCCTCCCTGAGGGCCTTCTGATAAGCTCCGCTCGAGATCGTGCCGTTTGTCCCGATCACGCCGACGATGCCGCTCCTGGTCGCCCGGGCTGCGGCCGAGGCCCCGGGTTCGATCACGCCGATGACGGGTACGCTGCTCCCGCCGCGCAGGGCAGGCATGCTGACGGAAGAGGCGGTGTTGCAGGCGGCGACCAGCAGCTTGACGCCCTTGCGGAGGAGGAATGCGGAATCCTCCAGGGAGAAGCGTATGACCGTCTCGGGCGACTTCGATCCGTACGGGACCCGGGCGGTGTCTCCGAAATAGATGACGGACTCGTCCGGGAGCTGCCTCGTTATCTCGCGGACGACCGTCAGGCCCCCTATGCCCGAATCGAAGACGCCAATCGGAGCGGTGCGATCCAAGACCGTCAGATGGCGTCGGGGACGCCGCGCAGCGGGAGGCCGTCGGGGAATCCGTCCATGGTGGCTCCGGAGACCAGCGGGATGAGCCTGGTATAGTTCACGAACCTGCCCTCCACAGTCCGGGCGAGGCCTGCGGGATCGTAGGTCCCCGGGAGGTCGGTATAAAGGGTGTCGCTCCTCGGGAACACGAACACCCTTTCGAGCTGGGTGTCCTCGAAGCCGGCGCAGGCAGCCCAGGCCTCGACCAGCAGCATCGTCTCCAGCGGGATGTCCGAAGTGGCAGGGGCTTCGGGGAGCTGGACCATGACGGCGCCGGATCCCGCCGAGACGAAGAGCGAGCACGGGGTCGCGGGCCAGGATGTCTGCGGGAGCTCGGCCACCTGCTCTTCGCGGCTCACGGCAGTGCTGTCAGGGAGAGGGACGACGAGGGAGTCCGGAACGGGGATGTCGCCGGCGAGTGCCTCCTCATCGGCCTGGGCATCGGAGAGTCCGAGCCGGCTGTTCATGATCCTGAGCCCTGCAAAGAGCAGGAGGGACATGGCCGCGATCACTGCGAGTTCGATCAGGATGCCCCTCAGTAGAGGATCCCTGGTTCTGCCGGGCATTTCGTTCATCTCCCCCGTGTGTTTGCGAATGCTTCGATTCCCGCAACAATAGCCCGCGCGGTCCGGAACCGGAAGTCCAGGTCCCGGAGGAGGCCCTCCTCGCCCGGATTCGAGATGAAGGCCACCTCGAGGAGCACCGATGGCATCCATGCCCCCCTGAGGACGTAGAAGCCGGCCTGTTTCACCCCTCTGTCCGATCCGGAGGGCCACTCCCCTGACATGCTCCTCTGCAGGCTCTCTGCCAGGCTGCTGCTCTGGCTGAGATACAGGTTCTGCGCTATGTCGGCCAGCAGGAACGACAGGGCTCCGCCATCGGACTCCGGCTCCGGGTCGCCGTAAAGCTCGGCCACTCCGTTCTCCATGGCGGCGACCGCCCTCGCGTCATCGGTCCTGGCCAGGCTGAGGAAGTAGGTCTCGAAGCCTCCCGCCCCGCGATTGGTGCTCGCATTGCAGTGGATGCTCACGAACAGGTCCGCCCTCGCGCGGTTGGCGAACCGGGTCCTCTCTCCCAGGGAGACGTAGGCATCGGTTTCCCGCGTCATGAGGACTTCGACTCCCGGCATGCCCAGGGCGAGCAGATCCCTGACGAGAAGTGCGATTTCGAGATTCCTGTCCTTCTCTGCGTCGCCGCTGGGTCCCACAGCCCCGGGGTCCCTGCCTCCATGCCCCGGATCGAGGACGATGCAGTCGAAGTCCGAGAGCCACGGAGCCGGCAGCCCCGAGGAGAGTGCGGCCAGGGCGAGCGAGTCGGGCGATGCGGCGGGGCCGGCAGGCTCGCCGGGAGGCCCCGCCCATGACAGCGCGGGAAGGTCGAATCCCACCGCCGATCTGAAGAAGACCACCAGGGTCAGGCTGTCGGCGCTCAGGGCCCAGTCGACGGACTGCACGAGCGGGCTCCCGGCGGCCCTCAGGGTGGTGCCGTCACTGGACACGGACAGGCTCTCGATCCAGAACGATCCCCGGGGCGGAGCGGGGGGCAGTGCGGACCCGGTGCGCACCAGCACCGTGAAGCCCTCTGCGGCGAGGGATGGCGACATGGCGGAGTCGCTGACGATCTCTAGAAGCGCACCGTCCGGCCTGGGAACGACTCTGACGCCGGGCGCCTGGACAAGCGCCAGGATCGCCAGGAGGAGGTCAGTCACGCCTGACCTTCATGGCGGCCTCGATCCTCCGGCGGTCGTCGCGCCTGGCTATCTCCTCCCGCCTGTCGTGCTCCCTGCGGCCCCTGCAGACACCCAGGAGCATCTTCACGATACCGTTGCTGTAGTGGAGATCGAGCGGAACGAGGGTCAGACCCTTCTCCTCTATCCTGCGCCTCAGCTTGTCGAGCTCCCTCCTGTGCGCGAGGAGCTTCCGCCTCCGGTTCGGGGGATGGTTCTCCCGGGCCTGGTCGTATTCGGGCACGTGCATGCCCGTGACCCACAGCTGGCCCCTGTCGTCGAAGGAGGCATAGGAGCCGGCCAGGCCGGAACCGCCCTCCCTGACGGACCTTGCCTCCGTTCCCCTGAGAACGAGCCCGACCTCGACAGTGTCGAGGATCTCGTAATCGTAGAACGCTCTCCTGTTGCGGGTGATCGAATCCTTCAGGGGATCCTCCGGTCATTGACGCCCGGCCCCGGCCGGGCTAGAATCTCGCGCCCGGTGCCGAAGTGGCGAAATGGCAGACGCGCTAGGTTCAGGACCTAGTAAGGGAAACCTTGTGGGGGTTCAAGTCCCCCCTTCGGCACCAGACTTCCCCCTCATACGCGAGACGCCCTTCATCACCTGTACGGTCAGCCCTATCATCACCAGCCCGAGCAGGACCTTGCCCATCCCTCCGGCCAGTATCGACAGACCCTCCGAGACACCTGTGGTGTCGCCGGTGCGGATGCAGAGATCCAGCAGGACCCCGCCGGCCAGGACCGATCCGATCTGCCCTGAGACATTGGCGCTGACGGCGTGCATGAGCAGGAAGTTGCCCTTGTCCTCCTCCCGTCCGAGCTGCTGGACCAGCCTTGCTGACATGGGGAAGGACGAGAGGCCGGCGGCCCCGATCAGGGGGTTCACCCTGACGCCGAGGGCATGGAGGATCTTGCCCATGCCCACGCCGAACGCGGTCGAAACGATGAAGGCCAGGAGCCCGAGGCCGAAGATCAGGAGGGTCTCCGTCTGCAGGAAGATGTCCGCCCGCATGGTGGAGCCCACTGCGATCCCGAGGAACAGGGTCACGAGGCTGGCGAGAGTGTTGCGCGCCGAAGCAGCGAGGCTCTCCGTGGCGCCCGAGGTGGCGAGGATGTTGCCGAACATCAGGGTGCCTATCAGGGGGATGCTCAGGGGGCTGAGCATGGCGCTGATGAGGATGATGGTGTAGGGGAAGATCTTGAGAAGGACCGGCGGCACTCCGGTCTCTGATGCCGGCATCCTCACCGCCCGCTCCCTGCGGGTGGTCATCAGCCTCATGATCGGGGGCTGGATGAGCGGCACCAGGGCCATGTAGGAGTAGGCCGCCAGGGTGACCGACCCGACTATGCGCGGGGCCAGCCTCGACGCCACCACGATGGAGGTCGGGCCGTCCGCGGTGCCGATGACGCCTATCGACGCGGCCTCGAAGAGCGGGAAACCCGCAATGAGCGCGGCGAGGAGGGCACCGAAGATACCCACCTGGCCGGCCGCGCCGAAGACGACGAGCCACGGCCTCTCGAGAAGGGGCTTGAAGTCGAGCATCGCCCCTATCGCTACGAATATCAGGAGGGGGAACAGCTCGTTGGAGATGCCGTACTGATAGAGGAGCCCCAGGAAGGAATGGGCCTCCCTCATGGGCGAGAGGGGGAGGTTCACGAGGACCATCCCGAGCCCGATCGGGAGCAGCAGGAGAGGCTCGTATCCCTTCCTGACGGCGAAACCTATCAGAGCCAGGCCGAAGGCTATCATCGCGGCCTCGCCGGGACTCGGGAGATAGAGACCCCAGTTCATATGCCTGCTTTCCTCCTGAAGGCCAGCGGGCCCGCCGACGAGAGAGGCGGGTTCGAGGAATCGCGTCGGCTCAGTAAGGGATCGACGACGCCCCAGTC
>JAKLEF010000091.1 GCA_022703195.1 Candidatus Fermentibacterota bacterium
CGAGCTTTTGCGCCGCGTCCGCGACCTTGGCCAGGTCCGCGGGCGCGCACCGCACGTCCACGGCGCCGTCCTCCTCCACGATGTCTTCGGCCCCGGCGTCGATGAGCGCGAGTTCGGCGTCATCCCGCGTGGCGGCCGGCACGCCCTCCGACCTGATGCTCTACTCCACCGACATCGCCCTGGGTTCTTCCAGCTCCTGCGTCATCGCCTTCAGGGCCGACGCGGCGGGGCAGCCCAGCAGGATCCAGATAGCCCTCGACCTGAACGACACCTCGGGCGCCGGCGCCTTCATCGATGTCGGCAACTCGTACCAGGCGGGATGGAATCTCAAGACTGTCAGCCTCTCGTCCTATTCCGGCCACACCCTCGAGGCACTCGGACTTCGGTTCATCTCGCCATCCGCCATTTCCGACTTCGACGCCAGGATCGGCAGGCTCGGCCTCCTCGACGGCCCGCCCGATCCCCCGGCTCCACCGACGAGCCTCTGGGTCGACGGCTTCTACCAGAGCGACGACGATCACGCCTCGGTGCGCCTGAGGTGGACCCGTTCGCCCGGCGATGTCTACCAGTACAACGTGTACCGCCTCGACGACAGCGGCTCGCGCACATTCCTCTGGGGCACGCCCGACAACGCCTGCTTCGTGCCCGAAGTCGTCAGGGACGCCGGTGAGACGGTGACGACCCTCCTGGTCGAGGCCGTAGGCCCCGACTTCAGCGCCGAGGGTGCCGACTCCGTAACCGTCACATGGACGATCACGGGCATCGAGGGCCCGCAGCCCGTCGCCCGCCCGACACTCGACCGCCCGACGCCGAACCCGTCCTCGGCCCCGCTCGACCTGTCCTTCAGCCTGCCAGCGGCCGGAGCCGCGAGGCTCGCCGTCTACGGGCTGGACGGCAGACTCGTGGAGGTTCTCCTCGACGGGGATGCTTCGGTGGGAAGGCACGGGTTGCGCTGGACCGCAGATGAAGTACCCGCGGGCATCTACTTCCTCAGGCTCGACTGCCCGTCGGGATCGGTTGTGCGCAGCCTTGTGAGGCTTTAGTCTCGGTCGCGGAACAGAACGATTTACCGGAGGGGATCATGGCAGGTCGAAGGCATCCTGTCGCTATCGTGCTGGGCATCATCCTCGCAGTTCTGGGCATCCTCGGGATCGCGGGCGGGGCGGGCGGTGCTGGGCCCGTCATCCCGCTGCTCATCGGTGCCGCCCTGACCTACCTGGGATTCCGGGGAGGCAGACGCGGGCAGATCGTCTTCGGCCATGCCTGCATAGTTGCGGGGTGCTACATGGTGGCCTGGGGCGTGCAGCTCGCGCAGGTCATCGGATCGGCGCCCGGCTGGCTTCAGATACTGGGCGGGCCCCTCTTCTGGGGCCTGTTCTCCATCTTCGGCGGCATCTGCGCCAACTTCCACGGATTCTGCAACTGCGTGCAGAGCTGCGCCTCGGAAAGGGGCAGGACATCATGCCATTCCTGACCAGATCGTCATCGTCGCAGTATCGTTCCCGCGCGGGAGCTCTGCTGATCTCCGCAGCCCTGTCCGCGATGGTCGTTTCGGTCGGCTGGAGCGATGCCGCTGCCTCGGAGCCGGCCGTGGTCCACGAGTCGCCCGGGCGCACGGTGACCCTGGATTATGAGAAGCCCTGCACCGTGGCCGACTCCGGACACGGATGGTCATACAGCTTCACTTACCCGCCCGTTGAGCCGGGTCTCGAGTTCCTTTGGGCCGGGGCCGTCGCGGACATGGAGGATGTGAGGATCTCATTCGCGAACAGTGCCGATTCCACGCTTCCCGCCGGCGAACTGGAACAGTGGGAGTCATGGATGATCGAGGGCGGCATGAGCCTTCTCCCCGCCCCTGACTGCTACGCCGTCGCGATGTGCGAATACTGGTGGTTCACCGGCGGTGCCCATGGCCTGAACAACACCTTCCTGTACCGGTATGCCCTCGTAGGCGGGCCCGGATCGCAGGACTGGGCCGAGATCGATTCGCGCGACCTGCTGGCGGATTCGGCCGAACTCGTCCGGATGTCGGAGATCGTCATCGACACCCTGGCGGCACGACTGGGGCCGGACCCTGACATGGAGTGGATCGTGATGGGCGCGGGGCCGTACTGGGAGAACTACTCGATGCTGTACCCGGTGCCTGACTCCGAAGGCGCACTTGCGGGCTTCACTGTGCGATTCACGGAGTACGCCGTCGGCCCCTACTGCTTCGGCCAGCAGGAGGTCTTCGTCCCGCTGGGGCTCCTGAGGCCCTGACGCGCGTGAGTTCCTGATCCAACATTCCGCTGTTCAGGCTCTTCCTGAACTCATTGTCCTATCATGAATTGACGAAATTGCTCCGCCGGGATCATCGGATAGCTTCTGTCCCGTATGGTACCCCCGACGGGACTCGAACCCCGAGGAGCAATGAACAGCCTCTTCCTTCAGAAGGAACAGTTTCATCTCCTTCTCGTGTTGCCCGATATCGCTGATCGAAAGCCAGCAGAAAGCATCCAGGCGAGCAGCAGAGCTTCGATGTTGCGTCCAAGCCAGCCATTGGATCGGTGTAGAATAGCCGAATCCGGCTAGAGCGACTTGCGGAACCTCAGCATGGCGAGCGAGCCGAGGGTGGCTCCGATGGCTGCGAGGGCTGCGAACTGCGGCCAGAGCACGTCGATCCCCACGCCCCTCAGGAAGATGCCGCGCACGATAACCAGCATGTGACGGACAGGGTTAGCGAGGGTGGCCACCCGGAGGAACCCCGGCATGTTCTCGACAGGGAAGACGAAGCCCGAGAGCAGCACCGCTGGCATGATGATGAAGAAGACCGACAGCATGGCCTGCTGCTGGGTCCTGCTCATCGTCGAGATGAGCACCCCGGCGCCCAGAGTGCTGACGATGTAGACGCATCCTCCGGCAAGCAGGAGGAGCACGCTCCCCCTCACCGGGATCCCGAACCAGGCGGCGGCGACGGCGGTGACCACGATGATGTCGGCAAGCCCGATCATCCCGAAGGGCAGGGTCTTGCCGAGGATGAACTCCCACTTCCGCAGGGGCGTCACCAGAACCTGCTCCAGCGTGCCCGTCTCCTTCTCGCGCGAGATGGCCATGCTCGAAAGCATCAGGGTGATTATCATCACGATCATGGCGATCACCCCGGGCACGAAGAAGAACCTGCTCTCGAGGCCCGGGTTGAACCACGCGACTGTCTGCAGGTCCACCGCCGGCGGGGCGGGGACATGCCCCGACGCGGCCGCCTCCTCCGCGAGCCTGCGCGAGGTGAACATCCCGGTCGCGACAGTAAGGTAGCCTGCCACCACGCGGGAGGTCACCGCCTCCGTCCCGTCAGTGATGATCTGGATCGAGGTCCTCCTGCCAAGGACGAAGTCGTCGAATCCGTCGGGGATGACCAGGGCTGCGTCGACCTCCCCACGGTCCAGGAGATCGGCCAGGCCCTCCTCGCGGCCGGTGCCGACCAGGTCGAACACGCCGCTGCCCTCGAGAGCCTCGGTCAGCATCCTGCTCTCGGGGGACATGTCCCTGTCGAGGACGGCCACACTGGCGCCGGACACGTCCGTCGTCACCGCGTACCCGAACACGAGGGTCTGCAGCAACGGGACCACGAAGATCACCGTGCGCATCCGGGGGTCGCGGAAGGCCTGTATCAGCTCCTTCCGGACCATCGCACGCAGCCGCGGGGATGCCATCAGTCGAGCCTGAGCCTGAGCCGGCGCCTGGCCACGGCAAGCATCAGGATGGTGAATGCGACGAGGGCGGCGGCATCAGCCGCAACCATGACGAAGCCCCCGCCCTTGAGGAAGATCGCCTTGAGGCCCGAGACGATGTACCTGGAGGGCAGCAGCCTGCTGACGAGCCTGATGAACGCGGGCATCCCGGAGATGTCGTAGACGAAGCCGGATAACAGGAAGGACGGGAGGAACGACGTGACGATGGCGATCTGGCTCGCAAGGAGCTGGTTCCGTGCGGCGATGCTTATCGCGAGGCCCATGGCCTGAGCCCCCACGATGAACAGCAGCATGATGGCGGCGAGTGCCAGCAGGCTGCCGCGGAGCGGCACGCCGAAGACGAGGGTCGCCATGCCAACGGTCATGGCAGCGTCGAGCATCCCAAGCGCCACGTATGGCAGCAGCTTGCCGAGTATCAGCTCCCCCGGCCTGAGGGGGCTCGCGGCGAGCTGCTCCATCGTGCCGTTCTCCCACTCGCGGGCGACGGTCAGTGACGTGAGCATCGCGGCCACGACCATCAGGATGACCGCTGAGAGCCCCGGGATGATGGCGTTCCGCGTCTCGCGCGAGGGGTTGTACCAGTTGCCCGTGCGCACCTCGACCAGCGGCTGGGCCGGCGTGCGGCCTGGTACGGCGAAAGAGGAGGCGATGCTCCGGGCGTACATCATCGACGCCATGGCCGTGCGGGAATCGCTCCCGTCGAGGATGAGCTGGACCCTTCCGGACCGCCCGGCCGCGATGCTGTCGGCGAATCCGGCAGCGATAACGAGAGCTGACGAGATCTCGCGCCTGTCGATGGCATCGGAGAGGTCGTCGTAGCCCGCGAGGGACCGCACCAGCCCGAACCCTCCCGAGGCGTCGAAGGCCCGCACCAGCGCCCTGCTCTCCGGGGTGCGGCCCTGGTCGAGCACTCCGAGGGGCACCTCCTCGACGTCGAGCGACAGCGCCCAGCCGAACAGGATCATCAGCAGAAGCGGCATCGCCAGGCCCATGCCCATGCTGCGCGGGTCGCGGAGGATGTGGATGGCCTCCTTGCGGGCCACGGCGGCGACACGGCCCGGGGTCATCCTGCTGCCTCCGTACCGCCGGGGCGTGCCGTCCCCCGCACGAGCCTCACGAAGACATCCTCCAGGGTGGGTTCGATGACCCTCGCGGCACTGACGCCGGAGATGGCCGACAGGGCGGCCGCCGAGGCGGCGGGATCGGCCGAGTAGGCGTGGATGGCGTCACCGAAGAGGAAGGCCTCCTCCACGCCGGCCGACTGCGACAGAGCGTCGAGCATGCCCGACGGGTCCGCACAGCGGACTTCGACGACTCCCGGGCCGTGCTCGCGCCGGAGGTCGCCCGGGGTCCCGGAGGCGACGAGCCTTCCCGCGTGGATCATCGCGAGCCTGCTGCAGAAGTCGGCCTCCTGCATGTAGTGCGTGGTGACGAACACCGTGACGCCGCTTTCGGCCAGCCTGTAGATGATGTCCCAGAACTCGCCGCGGGTGCGAGGATCGACCCCCGAGGTGGGCTCGTCGAGGAAGAGGATGCGCGGCCGGTGCATCAGCGAGCACCCGAGCGCCAGCCTCTGCCTCCTGCCCGGATCGAGCGAGGAGACCTGCAGCGATTCGACCCCGGAGAGCCCCACGTCCGCGAGCACCTCTCCGATCCTCGCAGAAGCCTCCCTGCCGCCCAGACCGTACACGCCCGCGAAGAACGCGGCGTTCTCGCCCACCGTCAGGTCCCTGTAGAGCGAGAACCGCTGGCTCATGTAGCCGATCCCGGCCCTCACATCCTCGGGCCGCCTGGCCACGTCGATCCCGTCTATCACCGCCGTGCCGGAGGTGGGCCTCAGAAGCCCGCACATGATCCGGATGGTGGTCGACTTGCCGGCGCCGTTCGGGCCTAGGAAGCCGAAGACCTCGCCCCGCTCGACCGAGAGCGAGATCGAGTCGACCGCGGTGAACCGTCCGAAGCGCTTCACGAGCCTGTCGAGGAGCACGGCCTTCTCAGCCATGCCGGTCCTCCCTCACCAGCCCGGCCAGGATGTCCTCCAGCGTGGGTTCGACCGCCTCGGGCGGGGAGAACGCCATGCCGGCCGTTTTCAGAGCGCCGGAAGGGTCGGGGATCCCCTCGCCCTTCGCGATCAGCCTCACCCTGTCGCCCCTGGGCTCGGCCCGGCATCCGGCGCCGATCGTGTCTGCAAGGAGCTTCGCAGCCTTCCAGGGCTCTGGGGTGCGGATCTCTCTGACCGTAAGCCCCGAGGAGGATCGCAGATCGGCCGGGCTGCCCTCTGCCCTCACCCTGCCGCGGTCGAGCAGGATCACCCTCCCGCACCTCTCGGCCTCGTCGAGGTAGCTGGTGGAGATGACGACGGTCACGCCGCCGCCGACCAGGTCGTGCAGGATGGCCCAGAAGTCGCGCCTCGAGACTGGGTCGACGCCGTTCGTGGGCTCGTCCAGGAGCAGGACGCCGGGCGTGTGGATCAGCGCGCACATGAGGGCGAGCTTCTGCTTCATGCCGCCGGAGAGCCTCCCGGCCCTGCGCTTCATGAAGGGGCCCATGCCGCTGAACTCGAGCAGCCGGACGGACCGTCTGCGACGCTCGTCGGGCGGGACCCGGTAGATGCCTGCGAAGAATGAGAGGTTCTCCTCGACGGTGAGGTCGTCATAGAGGCCGAACTGCTGGCTCATGTACCCGGTGCGGTCCTTTACCTCCCAGGGCGACCCCACCGTGTCGAAACCCATCACCAGCGCCCGGCCCGCGGTGGGCTTGAGCACCGTCGAAAGAAGCCGGAGGCATGTCGTCTTGCCCGAGCCGTCCGGGCCCACGATACCGAAGATGGCGCCGGGTTCGACCCTGAACGTGGCTCCCGCCAGGGCGTCGACGTCCCCGAACCTCCTGCCGAGGTCCTCCGCCTCGACGGCCGGAACGGTCATTCCGGCCGCTCCTCCAGGGGGATCGAGATGTCCACGGGCATGCCCGCCTTGAGGATGCCGTCGGGGTTGGCGACCCGGAACGTCAGCCTGTAGACGAGGCTCACCCTCTCCTCGCGCGTCTCCACGGTGGAGGGGGTGAACTCGGCCTCGTCGGAGATCGTGGCGAGGTGCGCCGTGAGCGATCCTCCACCCAGGCCGTCGCAGGAGACCAGAGCCTCCTGACCCAGCCTGAGCGAGGCCAGATACGGTTCCGGCGCCCAGGCCACAACGTCCACCGTGTCCATCAGGCCGAGGATGATCGAGGTGCCGCCGGCCGTGGCCATCTCGCCCGGCTCGACGGCCACCGTCAGCACGGTGGCGTCGCACGGGCTGACCAGGGCGGCGTCGGCGAGGCGCTCCAGGGCCAGGGCCTGGGCGGCTTCGGCGGCCTCGACCCGGGCTGCCGCTGCCTCGATGTCGCTCGTCCGGTAGCCTTCGGAGGCTAGGGAGTAGCCCTGGCTGGCCGCAGCCAGCGCCGCCTCTGCTTGCAGTAGCGATGTGCGAGCGCCCTCCCATTCCCGCAGGGACACCGCGTCGGCTTCGTAGAGAGCGTCGATGCGCGCAAACTCGGAGCGGGCCAGATCGACCGCGGCTTCGGCGCTCTCGCGCGAGGCGTACGCCTGTCCCACCTCCTGCGGGCGGAGGCCGCCTTCGAGACCTGTCTGCACCGCCCTCAGGGCTTCGAGCTCGGATGCCCTCATGTCGGCTTCCAGGGCGAGCTGGACGGTATCGAGAACGGCCAGCGTGTCGCCGATTGCCACCCGGCCGCCCTCCTCCGCCCGCACCGACTCCACAGTACCCGGGACGCCGAACGCAAGGCGGACCCTCGTGACCTCGACGGAGCCGGACATTTCGAGGTCCCCTGCACCGCCTCCGCAGCCGGCGGCCGCTTCACCGCCGCATCCTTCGCAGCCTCCACAACCTCTGTGCCCTCTGTGCCCTCTGTGGTTGCCTTCGGTGCCGGCGGTTGCTGCGCGCGCAGCGCGCTCGCAAC
>JAKLEF010000092.1 GCA_022703195.1 Candidatus Fermentibacterota bacterium
CGGTGTCGGAGGAGGATCTGAAGCGGAACTTGTCCCGGAGGGAGAATCGCTTCTCGAGCTCCCTGAAGTTGGTGACCTCGCCGTTGTAGCAGAGCCAGACGGAGCCGTCATCGTTCGACATCGGGAGGGACGCGTTCTCCGAGAGGTCTATGATGCTTAGGCGGGTGTTCCCGAGGTAGCAGAGTCCGTCGTGGAGTTCAGCCGTGCTGTCCGGACCCCTGTGATCCAGGAGCCCGGTCATGCGCCTGCCGGTGCAGACATCCTCCTCCCCCAGGCGGGAGCCGAGGCTAATGATGCCAGCCAGACCGCACATCGCGTCACCCTCCGTTCGGGATACCCCTATCCCGGACCGAAGGATGATACATCTGCAGCTACATTGTCACCAGTCTCTGCGCATACCGGTCAGAGTATGTTGCTCGCCAGCTCGGCGAGAACGCTCCTTTCGCCCTTGAGGAGGTTCACCTGCCCGTAGATGTTCTGCCCGCGCATCCTGTCGACCAGATAGGTCAGTCCGTTCGACTGGCTGTCGAGATAGGGCGTGTCGATCTGGTAGATGTCGCCGGTGAAGACCATCCTGGAGCCATCGCCCGCACGCGTGATGATCGTCTTCACCTCGTGCGGCGTGAGGTTCTGAGCCTCGTCGACGATGAAGAACACCCTGTCGAGGCTGCGGCCCCTGATGTAGGCTAGCGGGGCTATGAAGAGCTTCTCGTGCTCCAGCATCTCGGCGATCTGCTTCTGCTCGTGCCCGTCGGCCGGGAACCTGTTCCTTATGACCGCCAGGTTGTCCCAGAGAGGCTGCATGTAGGGATCGAGCTTGCTCTTCACGTCTCCCGGCAGATAGCCTAGATCGCGGTTGCCCAGGGGGACCACCGGCCTTGCGAGATAGATCTGCCTGTAGTTGCGCCTCTGCTCCAGCGCGGCGGCCAGCGCCAGAAGGGTCTTGCCCGTGCCCGCCTTCCCGGTGAGTGTGACGAGCTGGAGATCCGGCCGCATCAGCGCGTCGATGGCGAAGGCCTGCTCGGCGTTCCTTGGATCTATCCCGAACACGCGCTGCTTCGATACCCTCTCCAGATTCGACTCCTGCGGGTTGAACCTCACGAGAGCGCTGCTGCTGCCGTTGCGAAGGACGAAGTACTGGTTGGCCCGGGGGGTCTGATCCAGCCCGGCCTCGGCCAGCGGGACGCTGAAGGGCTCGGAGTAGAACCTCGAGATGAGGGCGGGGTCGACCCCCTCCGATATGCTGCTGCCGGTGTAGAGCTCGTCGATGTTCTCGATCTTGCCGGTCTCGTAGTCCTCTGCGTTGAGCCCGAGTGACTTGGCCTTCATGCGCAGGTTGATGTCCTTGCTGATGAGCACCACGGGGCGGTTGGGAATGGAGTGCCTGAGCTGCTCGGTGAGAGCGAGGATCCTGTGATCGGCCTTGTCGTGGATGAAGGCCTGCTCGACCACTGTCGAGCGCGGCTCCGCCGTCATCACGAACAGCCTGCCCCGCCCCTTCCCGAGCGGCAGGCCGTCCCCGAACAGCCCGTCCCCCGAGAGCCTGTCGAGCTTCCTAATGAACTCCCTGGCATGGAAGTTGATCAGGTCGCTGCCCTTCTTGAACTCGTCGAGCTCCTCGAGCACGGTGATGGGGATCACGACGTCGTGCTCCTCGAAGTTGTCGATGCAGTTGAAATCGTAGAGGAGCACGTTGGTGTCGAGGACGAAGACCTTGCCTCCGGCGCGGGGCTTCCTGGACGTCGATCCAGCCTTCTGGACAGCCATGTGGTTCCTCCGTCTTTTCCGGGAGAGGGGCTCCCGGGGGCTCACCTGCTCCGGACCGGAGAGAGCTCTCCGCTGTCCAGATAAATCATCCCCGAGCCCGTCGAAAGCAACAGCCTGCCCTGCGCGTCGATCCCCTTCACGATCCCGGTGTCCAGCCTTTCGCCGCGGACAACCTCGACTTCGCGCCCCGACATCCACAGCCTCCCGGTGATACCTTCCGCGCGGTCGGAGATGGGGTCGAGCGTCCTGTCGGGCCAGGCTTCGTCGAGTTCGAGGAGCAGCCTGTCGAGAAGGGCATCGGGATCGGGGGGGGGCGCGAAGCGGGCCCAGGCTGCTGGAGGCGGCCCGTTCCGCCCGGGGATGGAGGGGGCCGCTGCGAGATTGACGCCCATGCCCGTCACGAACCACGGGACGGGGAAGGTGCCGTATTCGGGAAGGATCCCGGCTATCTTGCCATCGCCGGCGATGACGTCGTTGGGCCATTTCACGCAGGCCCCGATCCCGGCCCGGAGGAGCTCGCCGCATATGATGTCGGCGATGAGGAGGGCCACCCTCGAGGCGTGTTCGGGAGATGGAGGCGGGACGAGCAGGATGCTTGCGTAGAGGCCGCCGGGGGGCGACTCCCATGTCCTCCCCAGGCGGCCCTTCCCCGACGTCTGCCGCACGGCCCTGACGACAGTCCTGTCGGAGAGGCCCAGGAGCCCCTCCTTCAGGAAGTCGTTCGTCGAACCGGTGCTTTCGAGCAGTATCCTCCGCCAGGTTCCCGGCACGTCAGGCAGCGGTATCCGGCTCGCACTTCCTCCTGCAGCCGAAGATCGCGTAGAGGCAGGGAAGCACGAACAGGGTCAGGAAGGTGGCCACTGTGAGTCCGCCCATGACGGCCCTGGCCATGGGGGCCCAGGTCTCGCCGCTGTCGCCGATGCCGAGCGCCAGGGGGACCATGCCGAAGATGGTGGTGAGGGCTGTCATCATGATCGGGCGCATCCTCACCCTGCCGGCCTCGGCGACCGCCTCCAGGACTCCCAGTCCCTTCCCGCGCAGCTGGTTGGCATAGTCGACCAGCACGATCCCGTTGTTCACGACGATCCCCGCGAGCATCAGTATCCCGATCATCGCGGTCACCGAAAGTGCAGTGCCCGTGATCAGGAGCGTGAACATCACGCCGATGAAGGCCATGGGGACCGTGAAGATGATGATGAACGGCTCGAGGAACGACTCGAACTGGCTGGCCATGACCATGTAGACGAGGAGCGCGGCCGCGAATATCGCTATCGTGAGGTAGAAGAAGGTTTCGCGCTGGTCGTCGACCTGTCCGGCGAGTTCGTACCTGAGTCCGCCGGTGTCCAGGGTATCCAGCATCCTTTCGACGTCGTTCGCGATGCTTCCGAGGTCCCTGTTGTGGTTGGAGCACGAGACCGTCGCCACGCGCGACTGGTCGACATGGGAGATGGTCTGGGGTATGAGGCCCGTCTCTATCCTGCCGTACGCCGACAGGGGCCTGCCCGCGACCGGGGTTGCCATGATCTCCTCGACGTTGTCGCGGTACTGCTCCGGATACCTCAGGAAGATGTCGTACTCGCTGCCGCCCTCCCTGTAGAAGCCGGAAGCCTCGCCCATCACCCCGGTCGAGACCTCGGAGCCGATGGCCGCCCTGGAGACGCCGAACCGGGCCAGCGCTGATGCGTCGGGGATGAAGGTCCTCTGCACCCTCTGGATATCCATCGACGTCTCCACGTCGCGGGTGCCGGGAACGGTCTCGAGCACGTCGGCGCAGCGTTCGGTGACATCACGCAGCGCGTCGAGATCCTCGCTGTAGAACCGTATCTCTATGGGCGAGCTGTTCGACATCGGGCCGCCCTCGGAGAAGGTCGCCTCCAGGTCGGGGATCTCCGCCAGCATGGCGCGGATGCTGTCCTGGTACTCCTGCTGGCTGACCGATCTCTGATCCCTGGGGACCAGCGTGAGGAAGAAGTTGAGGTTGTTGGGGCTGCTGCTCCCGAATGCCGCGGCGAATCCCTCGAGCTGCCCGACCTCCATGTAGAGCTCCTCGTAGTCGGTGGAGTCGACTATCCCGAGGATGCCTTCGCGGATAACCGTCGCTGTCGAATCGGTCGACTCCAGGACGGTGCCCGGGGACCTGAAGGTGTTGGCGGAGATGTACCCCATGTCGTTCTCGGAGAAGAACTCGATCGGGACCACGGCCAGGAGGCCGAGGGATGCGGCGAACAGGGCGAGGGTCGTCAGGATGACGGCCTTGCGGTGGTGCAGGGCCCACTCGATGCCGCGCTTGTAGGAGTTCTCGACCCTCTCCATCCTGACCCGCGACCATGTCTGCAGCCTGTTCTCGGTGCCGTCACCCGCTATGCCCTTCACCCGCGAGGTGTAGATCGGTATGAAGGTCAGGGCCACGAACAGGGACACGACAAGGCTGAAGCTGATCGTCAGGGACATGTCGCGGAAGATCTGGCCCGCGAGCCCCGGTACGAACAGGATCGGGATGAAGACGGCGACCGTCGTCAGGGTCGACGCCGAGATCGCCATGCCGACCTCGGTGGCTCCGTTGATGGAGGCGGGGATCGGGGCTTCGCCGCTCTCGCGCCTCCTCACGATCACCTCCAGCACGACGATCGAGTTGTCTACGAGCATCCCCACGGCCAGCGCGAGACCGGCGAGGGAGATGATGTTGAGGTTGACGTCGGCGAAGTACATCACGGCGAACGTCGCGATCATCGACATGGGGATCGAGATGGCGACGGCCGAACTGCTCTTCCAGGACCGGAGGAAGACGAGGAGCACGATCACGGTGAGGACGAGGGCCTGCAGGGCCGACGTCCAGAGGTTGCCGATGGAGCCCTCGATGAAGCTAGCCTGGGTGTAGAGCAGGTTCACGTCGACCCTGTCGCTGTACATCTCGCGGATCTGGTCGAGCTGGTCCTCCAGCTTGTTGCTCACGTTCACGGTGTTGGCGTCCGAGCGCCTGAACACCACGGAGACGACCGCAGGTTCGCCGTTCAGGCTGACATATCCCGTCTCCTCGACGATGCCATCCTCGATGGTCGCTATCTGTTCGAGGAGCACCGGCGAGCCGTCGGGTCTGTAGCCGACGACGAGCTGGGCGAGGTCGTCGAGCGAATCGAACGATCCGGCTATCTTCACGGAGGAGTTCAGCCCGCCGACGTTGATCTCGCCTGCCGGGGTGTCCTGCCTCACCGAGGCGACCGCGCCCGACACCTGGCCAAGGGACAGGCCCACCTGCTCCATGACCACCGGGTTCACGATCACGTTGATCTGCCTGCGGCTGCCGCCCATGACGCTGACGGATCCGACGCCCTCGACCCTCCGCAGCAGGGGCTCGATCTCGTCCTCGACTATCCTTCTCAGCTCGAAGCCGTCGAGCCTGGAGCTCGAGAAGGCTATCATCATCGTGGGAGCGAGGCTCGCATCGAGGACCATCACCATCGGGTCGGAGGCATCGTCGGGGAGATAGCTCTTGTACATGTCGATGTAGCGGCGCAGGTCGGTCTCCGCCTGGTCCATGTCCGTGCCCCACGAGAACTCGGCCGTCACGAGGCTGAGGCTGGGGCTCGAGGAGGACGTCACTCGAGTGACGTTCTTGGTCGAGGCTGCCGCCTTCTCGATGTACTCGGTGACCAGGTTCTCGATCTCCTCGGGGCCGGCGCCGTTGAGCTGGCTGAAGATCATTATCTGAGGGAACACGAGCTTGGGATACAGGTCGAGGCCGAGCTGGGTGAGACCGAAGATGCCCACGCCCAGCATGAAGGCGAAGAGCATCATGAAGGTCACGCGCTTGCGTACCGAAATCGCCGAGATGTTCAAGAAGGAACCTCCTGGAGCCTATTCCGCTGGAGTGAGCTTGCCCGGATGCGGCCCGGCGAGGCTCTCCCCTGCGCCGAGTCCGTTGTAGATGAGATTGATGCACTTCTCCAGCCGTTCGATCTGCGTGTCGATGCCTACGTCGCCGCAGAGCGAGTACTGGAAGAGGAGATCTGTGCAGAGGCCGAAAAGGATGAAGGAGATGGAATCCTCCTGGGCGGACTCCGGCAGCGATCCTCTCTGTTTGAGCTTGAGCGTGATCTCGCGGACCTGCGAGAAGGCATGGAGCTGGAAACCGGGTCTCGACCTGCCTTCCAGCTGGTTCTCTATGGCTATGCGGATGATGAAGTTGATCAGAGCACGGTCGAGGCTTGCGAATCCCCTCATGTACACGGAAAGGAGCTCGCCATATGCCCTCTCGGCCGATTCGGGGGGCGATTCCACCAGTCTTCGCGCAGCCTCGAAGGATTCGGCCATCTGATCGTGGCAGAAGGCGATCGTCAGCGCCTCCTTGCCTCCGAAGTAGTTGTAGAGAGTGCCCACGCTCAGCCGAGAGGCCGAGGCGATCTTGTCCATCGTCAGGTCTTCGAAGCTGTTCCTGGCGAGGAATGCCTTCATCGAAGCCATCACCTTCGCCCGGCGCTTCCTCTTCTGCTCTTCCCTGAGACTCAATCCCGTACCTTTCGTCTCTGAACCCGTTTCAGGTTTATAACTGGTTCAATATATTCCGGCAAGCCCGCGAATCCGACTGGACGTGTTCCCCGGACTCTCGCTATTGCGCAAGAAGGCCTGTTTCTGCATGTTGCGACTGGTCGGGCCGCTAGCTCAGTCGGTAGAGCATCGGACTTTTAATCCGGTGGTCGGGGGTTCGATTCCCCCGCGGCCCACCACGCTCATTCCCGCAGACGCGGGAATGAGAAGGCCCGTCAGTTGCCCGCCAGTATCCTGATTCATCTGCTCGGCGGGCAATGAGAGGGCCGGAGAGCACTTCCTCAGACGTTCGCGGAAACAGGCAGGCCCGTCATCCCGCGTCTGCGGGATGAGGGGCTGGTGGCGGCAGCACGGTTCGCGAAACGAACCTGCGGGAGCGAACCAGCCTTTGCTGTATCTCCTTTCGTCTGACCCGCCATCTCCCCTGGCCGGGCGCTCAGCGCCCGGCGTAAGGCCAGCGCCCTGTGCAAGGCCCAGCCCCGCTCAGCGGGCTGACACGCTATCCTGTCTCGCTCGGCGAGACAGGCGGAGGTCCGGTCTGGCTCAGCCGGACCGGGCACGCCCTCTCGCAGGTTCGCTCCGCGAACCATGCTGTCGGGCTACCCGGCGATTTCGGAGAGCGAAATCGCAGATTTGACTTTCCTTCGCCTCGGAAGCGATAATTGCGAGCTTCGGCGACCCCATCGTCCAGCGGTTAGGACACCGGCCTTTCACGCCGGCGACACGGGTTCGAGTCCCGTTGGGGTCGCCAGCCCAGCCCGTTCGACCCCTCAAGAGTGCATTCGACTGACAGCCAACCGATTAGCCCCACGACAGGAGTTCGATAACTGCAGGTTCTCGACCCGGCAATGAAGGGCCGGATCGCAGGATGTCCATGACATGCTTTGTCATGCGCGGTTCGATAAGGCCCGTTGGCCGTAGCTTCTGAAAATGAATCAGTTGCGCAGGGTAGGGAAGGCAATCGCCCTGCACGCAAGGCACAGCCAGATCTAGAGCCTGACCACCATGACCGATGATACCTGGCCGTCCGCATAGCCGCGGATCAGATAGGTTCCGGTAGGAACGGCGGCTCCCGCCTCGTCACGCCCGTCCCACGTGAATGATGCACCTTCAGGGTTGCTCAAGCTGCGGACAAGCCGCCCGGCGATGTCGAAATCCCCCGGCGCCCAGGGAGGATCGTAGGAGAGGAGCTGGACGATCATCCCGGTGTCCTGGACGTAGGTCACCAGGTCGTCATCGAGCAGCTGGTGAGCGCGCTCCTCGCGGTTGATCCG
>JAKLEF010000093.1 GCA_022703195.1 Candidatus Fermentibacterota bacterium
CGACAGCTCAACGTCCGGATACTCGGCCGCCGTGCGGATGGCCACCTCGCGCCACAGCCGCGACACGTCGAGCACGTTGGCCTTGTCCACGGAGCACAGCTTCTTTCCTCGCTTGCGGGCGATCTCGCAGGGTCGCCGCTCCCAGTCCCGGGAGGCGTCACCGATGTCTGGACCGGAAGGCTCACCCACGCATACCCGGTCTACAGGATGGGTTTCGAGCACGACCTCCGGACGGTATCGGAATGGTCGCTGTCGGATCCCCGCCTGGTCCTGATCGGACGACAGGGCCTCTTCGCCCACGACAATCTCCACCATGCCATCGAGACGGGCCTGGCGGCAGCCGACTGCCTCGCGGGCCCCGGCTTCGACACCGGTGCCTGGAGGAGATGTCTCGAAGACTTCCGCCGGCACCGCGTCAGCGACTGAGCTCAGTCTGAGCGGCCGGGCCAGAGGATGGTGGCCGAGGAATCGGCCATGCTTATCTGGACGAGGTTTTCGATGTAGCCCCTGGCCTTGTCTCTGGCCATCTGAGAGACGCTTTCCTGAGAATACCCCAGGGGTCCTGCGAGGGCGGGATAGCCGGTCAGTATGACCGAGCCGTCGACGAGGGCCTCACCCCTGGCCACGATGTCCCTGACGGCGCAGCGGTAGGCTATCCCGGGAGCGCATATCCTCGATGTCTCCACCGAGCCCCAGAACGCGAACGCGAGAACCACCACCGTCGCGAGAACGGCCCGGATGCGTGAGGGGATCCAGTCTTCCCACGAGAGGATGCCCGCGAGGATCATCGAGTAGCCGAGCGACGGCATCCAGTGGAAGCTGTGCTGGATCCATACGAATGCGAACGGGGCGATGGTGCACAGGCAGAGGAAGGCGCCGAACCTGACCTCGCGCGGCAGCTTCCGGATGAGCGACACCGATGCCAGGGCCGCGATGGACGCCGCGCCTATCAGAACCGGATCGATGAAGAACGACATTCCGGTCCCCTCGGCCACGAAACGCCCGAACTGCGCGAGATAGGCCGTCCCCGTGTGAAGCGTCCCGACGTCCCCGAGAGGAAGGGACATCAGGGTGCGGATTCCGAATCCGGCGACCGGGACGACGATGGCTGAGATCCAGGCGGTCTTCGTCCGTCCGAGCACCTCCCTGACGCTCCAGCCCCCTGATATGGAAAGCCATGCGAACGGCAGGGCGAAACCGGCCGCCGCGCTCTCCTTGGAGAGGAACCCGGCCAGCAGCAGCAGGACCAGGAGTATCTGCCTGCCCTGTCCCGGCCGCCTGGCGACCCAGCCGTCCGCCTCCCTGAGCGCCAGGAGGAGGAAGAGGGCAGCGAGCCTGTCGTTCCGCCCCGTCATCGAGGCCAGGGACCATCCCTGGGCCGGCAGCAGCATCCAGAAGACGATCGTGAGCCATGCCGCCCACCTGCTCCAGGATTTGAGCAGGACCTGAGCGATCACCCCGAAGGTCGCCCACGAGAGCAGGAAGTCCGTGAGATGGTAGAACCTGTAGTCGGTCCCGAACAGCATGAAGTCCGAGAGGAACGTGATGCTGTAGACCGGCCTGACCAGACCCCATCTGAGCGACTCCCCCAGCGCCCAGGAGACGTTCGCGTTGCCCCTGAAAAGGAACTCCTCGATGAACCGGACCGCGGTTTCGGAGTCGAAGGGGACGAAGAAGACCAGCGGCCTCGCCAGGGCGGTGACGATCGGATAGAGGATCAGCGCTGCGGCGAGCCCCCTCCCTCCGGAGAGCCATCCCGCAACCCCGCCTGCCTCCTTCGAGCCCCTGATCATCCCAGGACGTCCCTCCTCCCATCGATCTCCAGCATGGCGAGATGGGCGGCCCGGAACCATCTCGGGGTCCGGGTGAGTATGGACCGGAGCCCGGGGTTCGAGGCCCTCGCCTCCGACATGAATCTCCTGACCTCGTGCCTCGGCGATTCCCCGGATGTCGTGAACGGCAGATAGAGCCTGATCCTGTCCCCCCCGCGCAGCCTGTGGGCGGGTCGGATGCCGAATTCTCCGGCTCTCTCGGCGAGTTCGCAGTTCACCGGCATGTTGAAGACCGAGATGTTGGCATAGTCGATCTCTGCGGCATGCCTCTCGATGAAGTCCACCGTCTCTATCCTCGATTGCGCGTCCTCTCCGGGCAGGCCGAACAGGAAATAGCAGTATGTCCTGATGCCCAGGCCCGCGGCCCTCCTCACGGCCTCGCCCGAGGTGCCGGGATCGGTCCCCTTGCAGAAGGTGTCGAGCAGTCTGCCGTCGGCCGATTCGACTCCGAACTGGAGCATCGCGCACCCGGACTCGGCAGCCTTCTCCAGCAGGTCGCCCTCCAGTATGTCGCGGGAAGGCCGGGCGAATCCGTAGAATGCTGCTCCGGCTGCTCTCAGGGAAGGCAGCGCCTGATCAAGGAACCCCGGGGCCAGGGCGGAATCGAGCAGGTGGATCACCGGTCTCTTCGAGGAGAACTCCCGGGGCGCGTCCTCCAGGAGCGATACAAGGGCGTCGGGTCCCACCCTGCGGAAGGGCTGGGTCCTGTCCGGGCAGAAGAGGCACCTGTTCCAGAAGCATCCCGTGCTGAGCGCGAAGGGCACCACCGGTCTGGGCGAGATGTAGTCGGTTCTGCCCGTCGTCAGAGGCCACCTCAGATGGCCCAGCATCGACTCACGGGGATCGATCCCCGCGAGGGAGCCGCCATCTCCGTATTCTATCCGGCCCAGAGCCCCGCCCAGCTCCACGCTTCCCTCCCCGGTCTCCTTCAGGCTGTTCAGGAGGGAGCCTCCTGCTGTAGTCGGGATGCCTCTCCGCGAGATGTGCTTCACCGCGTCGATGGCCCCGGCGAGCTGGGACAGGTAGGAGACCGAGACCAGGACCTCCCGCGGCTTCAGTTCGTCCAGGGCCGGATCGAGGACCCGCTCGTAGAGATCCCCGAACGGGGCGGAGCCCTCTTCGCAGATGGCCAGTATACGGGAAGGGGAGTGGTTGCCCGTAGGTGGCTCCAGATCCATCAGTGTCGTTCTCCAGCCGGTTCTGAGGGATTCGGCGGCCAGGGAGCGGTGCAGGAATCCGCAAGCCGTCCTGTGGTTCTGCGGGGTGAATCCACCTCTCACGCCGCGCAGGAACTCGAGAGCCTTCGAGACCTGGCCGTCGCCTCCGCTTTCGAAGATGCCCATATAGAACTCGAGGGACAGGTCCAGCAGGACTGCCTCCAGGCCCCTGGCCCTCAGTGCAGCCGCGAGCAGGAAGGCGCCCGAGGGAGGCTCGGAAGGTGCGCAGGCGGGTGGCGCAACTATCAGGAAATCAGTCCGTGTGCGTCCGCTCAATCAGCATCACCTGCATGACCGAACCCGGGACCCCGGGGAGCAGGTCGCCGTTCGGGAAGAGGTCAACCAGTGAAGGCCCTCCCCAGTAATCCATCACGATCCAGACCCTCCGCCCCGAAGCGGAGAGGCTGTCGGCCAGCGATACAGGATCGAGCTTGCCGGGCGCTGCGGCATCCGGGAGATACGGGTTTCCGCCCGTGGCGTCCACGACCTCGAGGTCGGAGTGGGAGTAGAAGTTCCAGGCCTGCGTCATGGAGCGGGCTCCGGTCAGGATCACCACGTCGCCCTGGGACGATGCCTCCTCGACCTGGGCGGTCGCCGCCCTCCAGTCGCTCCTGTGGTACGGGAAGGCCCGGGTACCGTAGTACCCTGAAAGGAGCAGAGCGCAGACTGCCACTGACAGGAGCCCGAACCACCGGCGGCCGTCCGAGGCGATCGCGATCATGATCGCCGTGGCGAGCCAGCCCAGCGGGAACTGCCTGGCGGTCGGATCGTCGACGAGGAAGAGCAGCAGAGGGACGAACAAGAGCGCCGCGAGCCAGAGGATGTCCGCCCGGGAGACCCTCCTCCCGGTCAGGCAGGATGCGAGCGCGAAGAGCTGCACCGCCGCGCCCGCCGCAAGGGCTGCGAGATAGCGCGGGACGTGCACTATTTCGGCCAGGGATTCCGGAAGCAGCCCTCCCGACAGGAATCTTGCGAGGATGGAGGGCGCCCGGTGGACTAGTCGGACGAAATCGAGACCGCTGTCTCCGGATCGGGTCAGCCGGCTCGATCTCTCCGCGAGCTCCGCCGGCAGCGCGAGGAGTACCGGAAACGAGAGCGCGAATATGGCCGTCACCGCGAGGATGGGCTTGGTCCGCGCCACTCTCTCCGCCGGCGGGATCGTGAAATAGAGGCCCAGGGCGGCTCCGACCGACAGGGCGAAGATGAGCTGGACCCAGACTCCTGTCGAGCTCACGGCCACGAATCCCAGGAGGGCATTCTGGGAACCTCGCCAGGCTTCGTCAGCGAGATGGATCGCCCAGATCGAAAGGGCTGCCATGGGGCCGTATATCCAGGCCTCCTGGCCCAGGGACACGCTCCAGGGGCAGAGCGCCCAGCAAAGGGCCGCGCAGGCGGCACCCCACGATCCGGATCTCCGTTTCAGGAAGAGGAAGAGCGGGACAGAGGCCGATGCCGAGATGACGGCTATCAGTGCACGAAGGCCCGATTCCCCCGGTCCGAACAGCCGGGTCGAGAGCCAGATGATGGCCATCCCGCCGCCCGGGTGCGGCGTCCCGCCCGGAAAGAGCCGGACGGCCTCCAGGAAGGGCAGCCCGGCAAGCCCGGCGGCGTAGGCCTCGTCGGCCCAGAGGCTCTTGGATCCAAGCAGCATCAGCCTCGCTGCCAGGGCGACGAACAGGACGGCTGCAGGCAGCAGCCGGTCCCATCTCGTCCGGTTTGCCGGGGACGTGGTCGCTTCATGGGATAGCATATCGGATTCTACGGCTGTGAGGCGTTTTCGACAATGAGGCTCCCGGAGCGGGCCTCGAAAGGCAATAATCGGGCATGACGCGCGGGGGTGCATGGTGATCGATCCTTCGGCAATCCTCGAAGACATCCGGAGGAGATACTCGGTCGCCGGGCTGCCGGCCTATGTGCGGCGGTTCAGGAAAAGACCCGCGCGAGCCTGCACAGACCCCGGCGAACCCTGGGAGAGGCTCTCCTGCAGGACTCTGGACGGCTGGAGATTCACGGCTCCGCACATCCGGAGGGGCGACAGGGTCGCGATCCTCGTCCACGGCCTGCACGGCGACCTCGCAAGGATGGTCGCGCTCTCGGAGATGTTCGCCAGGAAGGGCATCTCGGCCATCCTGGCCCCGGTGCGGGGCCATGACGGACATCCCTGCGGGAAGACCACCGGAGGGCCCGAGGAGGCCTTCGACGCTGCGGCGGTCGTGGATGCCGCCATCGAAGCCGGGTACCCCCCGGGGGACATCCTCGTCTACGGTTCCTCGATGGGGGCCGCTGTGGCCGTGAAGACCGCCTGCATCTTCACGCAGACCCCCCTGGGCGGTGTGATCGCACATGCCTGCTACACGGACTTCTTCGGAGCCGCCAGACAGAAGCTGGGCCCGTTCCGGACCCGGATGCTGAAGGCCCTGCTACCCTCCGCTCCCCGCAGGAGCCTCGAGGATTTCAGGCCGGCCGACTACGCCAGGGCCTGCCCCGGCCGGACGCCCATGGTCTTCCTGAGCGGGACGCGCGATTCGGTCTGCCCGCCCGAGATGGGCTCAGCGCTGGCCGATGCATCGGCCAGGGGGCTCTTCATGGCGCTGGGCGGTGCGGGCCATCCCAGGTGGGAGCATCCCGAGCTCCAGAACTCGTGGCAGCTCGAAAAGGCGCTCGGGCTGGCGATGGACTGGATGGACGGGAACATGACCGTGGAGGGGACCCTCTTCATTGACGAGGAGTGCAGTTTCCGCAATGTTCCGCGACTAAGGAAGGGCATATCCAGAAGCGGGAAGGCGAGATGAAGGGCTTCAAGGAGTCGGGCGAACTGGCGATGGCCTTCGCCTCCGTCCTCAGGGACATGAACAGCGAGTTCGCCGAGTCCGACCATCTGCCGGTCTCGAGCGACTCCGACTACGAGGCCTACCAGGCCCTGATGGCCAGGCTCGTGCTCCTTCAGCGCGAACTGGACGACTTCATCGACAGGGCCATGGCCCTCGAGACCACGATGCAGGAGGCTCCCTTCCAGATCCTCGACTTCTCGTCGGAATGGGAAGGCTTCTGACAGTCACCTCCCCGTGTACTTCCTGCGCACCCACCACAGGACGAAGACAGCCAGCACCAGAACCGCAACGGTCCCCAGGAAGCCCGCGAGCAGCCTGTGCCGCATGCTGACGTACACACCGCCCTCGAAAACCGGCAGGTCGATCCAGCCGTACCTTCCGCCCGACATCTCCACGCTGGTCCCGCCGAAGGCCCTGATCACCCTTCCCCGGCCGTCGATCCAGCTCCACTCGGCGTCCGGATATTCGACGACGTAGGATCCGGCCGCTTCGTCGACCTCGACGAGCGAGGGAGGGCCTGGCACTACCGAGATGCCCGACATGCCTTCGAGGATGGAAGCCAGGCTGTCGGTGCCGATGCCTTCGAGGGACGCCCGGTCCGAGGCGCTTTCGATCCAGAAGGCCGCTCCATCGTATCCCGAGGAGCTGTCGGCCAGGGTCCGGAGGAACTCCTCCGGCGAGAGCGGGGCCGCGGAAACCCATGCGATCAGCAGAACTGCAGTGCTAGGCGACAATCATCCTCCTCAGGGCCATGAGCAGCTCGTCTCTCGTAGCCGGGGTCTGCAGGTGCATCACCGAGCTGACTGTGACGGGGATGCGCGGCCTAACGCCCGTGGCGAGTATCATCGGCTGTCCGGGAACGCGCGCCGCGAGGCATGAGACGAGCCCGGCCTCGCCGGGTCTCGGTCTCAGGACGAGGGCCCGGCTCGAGAGCTGCATCTCGGCCAGATCGGTGAGGTTGGAGGCCACGCAGAAACGGTCGGGCAGGCCTGATGTCACGGCCTCTATCTCGCCCGTGAACCAGTCGTCGGCTGAGTAGAGGGTGATCCGCCTCCGCTCGCCCAGGTCCCTGCCCACGATGGGCAGTGCGACGACCACCTCGTCACGGCCCTGTTCTCCGCTCCTGGCCATCCAGCCCCCGAGCCCCGCGATCTCCCTCTCCAGGCCGGCGAGCATCTGCTGGTGTCCTGGCAGGAGCACGGGATATGTCCTGAACCCGACCATCCCGTAGATGGCAGGCAGCACCGGCCGCCCGGCGAGAGGCCGCCCTTCCGGCACGAATGCCGTGCTCAGCGATGCCTTCCTCTCCGGCATCATGGGAGCCATCTGCTTCAGCAGGTCGAGGAGGTATTCCGAGAGCGCAGGGGCGGACAGCCAGACCTCCGTCGACTCCGGAGGCGAGTCGTCGGAAGCGATCAGCTCCCAGCCGTAGATCTCGCACACACCCTCCATCGCGGTTCTGAGGGAGGAAGGCTCCCCCTCGGCGCCGGCGGCGCCCGGTCCGGCCAGGATCTGCACCTCCTCGATGCCGGCCGATCTGGCGTCGATGACGAAGTGGGCGATCATGTCCTTCCCGGCGCCGGGGATCATCTTGCTGAAGCATCTCCTGCCCCCGGGAAGAGTGACCTCGACGCTGTCCGGCAGGAACACGCCGCCCATGGCCAGCTCGAGCTGCCTCACCACCCTGGG
>JAKLEF010000094.1 GCA_022703195.1 Candidatus Fermentibacterota bacterium
TCGTCCTGGATGGCGCGAGGAAGCCTGCCGGTGACGGGATCGGGGTGTCATTCATCGGCACGGGCTCCTTCGCGCAGACCTTCCTTCTGCCGGGCGTCGCGAGGAACAGGAACGCCCGCCCGGAGGCCATCTGCACGAGGTCCGGCCTCACGGCGGCCGACGTCGGGAAGCGGTTCGGCTTCGCCAGGGCTGTGGGGACCCCCGGGGATGTATTCTCGGACCCCGCCACCGACGCGGTCTTCATAGCCACGAGGCACGACAGGCACGGGCCCGAGACCCTCGCGGCGCTCTCGGCCGGCAGGCACGTCTTCGTCGAGAAGCCGCTCTGCCTCACGATCGGGGAGCTCGCGGCGATACGGGACGAATACATGAGGACCGATGAGCCGCCGATGCTCATGGTCGGCTTCAACAGGCGATTCTCCCGCGCGGCCGTCATCGCCCGCGACTTCCTCCGCGAGACCGGGCAGCCGATGGTGATGAACTACACGGTGGCGGCGGGCAGGATCCCCCCCGGCCACTGGACCCAGGACCCCGCGCAGGGCGGAGGCCGGATACTCGGCGAGGTCTGCCACTTCGTCGACCTCCTCCAGTTCCTCTGCGGAGGCGAGCCGGTGGGGGTGTCCGCATCGTCCATGCGCAGGGTCGACGAGGCAGTGCCCCTGCGCGACAACTCCGTCCTGCTCCTCGACTTCTCCCAGGGTTCGGTGGGCACGATCAGCTATGTCGCCGACGCCTCGAAGAGGCTGCCCAAGGAGAGGATAGAGGCCTCGGCGGGCGGCAGGACGGCCGTCATCGACAACTTCGGCCGGGTGGACCTGTACGGCCCCTCCGGCAGGCGGTCGGTGAAGTGCCGCGGCAAGGGCCACGAGGAGGAGGTCGGAGCCTTCCTCGGATCGATCTCTTCCGGGATCCGGCCCATCGACTTCCGGTCCCTGGCCGCGACCACCCTGGCCTGCATCAGGGCGGAGGAGTGCCTCGCCACGGGGGGAGGGACCGCCCGGATCGACACGGGCGCCTTCCTGGCAGCCGCCCGGGATGCATGACAGGTTCTGACGCCAGGCGGATCGCGCTCGAGATCCTTTCCCGTGAGAGGGCGCCCGGATTCCGCGGGCCCGATCCCTACGACGCCCTTTCGAGCCGGCTCCTCGCCCCGCTCGTGAATAGGTCGCGGCTCATCCGCCTCGTGCTGACGCAGGCGGTCAAGCGCTGCCCGTTCGACCCCAGGCGCATCCTTGCCATACCTCCGGGAAGGAATCCCAAGGCCCTCGCCCTCTTCCTCTCGGGCCTGTCCGACATGCCCGGCGAGGATCCCGCGGGCGCGGCCCTGCTCGAATCCCTGCTGCTCTCCTCCGCCTCGCGGCCCGATGGCTCGCCGGTCGCCCGGCCCGGCTCCGAAGGCCTGCCCGGCGCATTCCCCGAAGGTATCGAGGCCGGGTGGGGCTACGACTTCCCCTGGCAGGGGCGGGCCTTCTACCAGCCGTCGGGCTTCCCGACGGTGGTCTGCACCAGCTTCGTCGTAGACGCGCTAGCGGCGGCCCGCTCGGAGTCGTACGGCGCCGCCCTCGGCGCGGCGGTGCGCTTCGTGCTGGATTCCCTGGAGCGGCACGAGTGCGACGAAGGGGTCTGCTTCAGCTATTCGCCGAGGGACGGGTCGAGGGTCTACAACGCCTCGCTCTTCGCCGCGAAGCTGCTCGCACGGGGCCACGAGGCGGGACTGGACGGGGAGCTGGGCGATCAGGCTTCGAGGGCCGCGGATTATGTGGTCTCCCGCCAGTCGCCCGACGGCTCCTGGGCCTACGGCGAGGCCCCCCACTGGCGCTGGGTGGACGGCCTGCACACGGGCTTCGTGCTCGAAACCCTGGTCTTCCTCGGGGACTCGCTGGGCTCGAACAGGTGGGACGAAGCCATCGGGAAGGGGCTGCGCTTCTACGCCTCGGAGCTCTTCGGGCCGGACGGCACGGCCCTCTACCATCCCGGGCGCCGGTATCCCGTCGATCCGCACACATATGCGCAGGGCGTCCTCACCTGGCTCGCGGCGGGCCGGGCAGGATTCGACGTGGAAGTCGACCCTGCCGCCATTGCCGGCAGGGCGGTCGACCTGCTCTGGGACGGGCGACGGAAGGGCTTCCTGATCAGGCGCAGCCGCTTCGACGCCTCGCGCACGATCCACGCCCGCTGGGCTCAGGCCTGGATGTTCAGGGCGCTCGCCGCGCTGTCGCGTGCGGAGACGGGATGAGGATCTGGTTCGACGCCGACAACGCCCCGCACGTGCCCGTGATGAGGCCGGTGGCCGCTGAGCTGTCGCAGATGGGCCACGAGGTGTTCTTCACGGCGCGGGACAGGGCCTCGACCTGCGAGCTCCTCGACCTCTACGGGCTGCCCTACATCCGCACGGGAGGGGGTTCTTCGAGGAGCAGCGCGGGCAAGGTGATCGGCACTCTCGCCCGGGCGCTGTCGCTGGCGGCTGCCGTGCGCGGCCGCAGGCCGGACCTGTCGTTCGGGCACGGCTCGCGCTCGCTGCCCCCCGCCTCGGCGATGCTCGGCATCCCCTCGGTGACGATGTACGACTACGAATGGGTGAACCCGTCGATCTTCAACAGGCTCTGCCGCAACATCCTGCTGCCCGAGGCGGTCGGGATCGAAAGGGCCCGCGAGGCCGGGATCGACACCCGGAAGGCCCTGTTCTTCCCGGGGCTCAAGGAGGAGCTGTACCTGTCGGGCCGCGAGTTCGCCGAGACTCCCCGGGACATATCGGAGCTGACCGGCGGCGCACCCTTCGTCCTGCTGCGGCCGCCTGCCGTCACCGCGCACTACCACAATCCAGAGAGCGAGAGGATCTTCCACGCCCTGCTCGAGAACCTCTCGAAGCGGAAGGGCATCCGCATCCTCTTCGTGCCGCGGTCGGGGGACGACCCGCTCACCGGAGCCGCGAAGCGGGCCGGGGCCATCGTGCCGGGCCGGGTGCTCGACGGGCCCGACCTGGTCTGGAACGCCTGCCTGGTGGCGGGCGGCGGCGGCACCATGACCCGCGAGGCAGCGGTCCTCGGCGTCCCCTCGGTCAGCTTCTTCATGGGCAGGCCGGGGCGCGTCGACGAGCAACTGGCATCGCTCGGCCGCCTGACTTTCGTCCGCGACGCCGCGTCCGCGCTCGCGCTCGATCCCGCGTCCTTCGGAAGGCTCCCCCGCCTCGGGAACCCCGGCCTCCCGGCGGTCGTCGCGGGGCTCATCCTCGAAGGTTCCTCTTCTGGAAAGAAACCGGGAGCATGAATCACGGGATCCATCCGCCGATCGTTCAGCAGGCAGCGGATCAGGATCCGGTCTCGACTCCTCTGCAGGCACGTGAACGGATGAGGGTGGGGATGGGCCGATCCAATACTGCAAAGGGGGAATCCCTTGCTGGGCCGCACTCGCTTTCGCTCTGGCCTGCGCATGCGGGCGAAGCGATTCGTCGACCGGCAGCATCGTCGAGAACAGGGAGCTGACAGTCGTCGATTCCATCGGGGTCGAGATCGGAGACAGCAATCTCGTGTTCGGCAGCATCGTCGGTGCATTCTTCATGGCGGACGGGAACATCCTCGTGGCGGACGGGACATTTCAGGATCTGCGGGTCTTCACTCCTGACGGCATCTGCATCGACCGGGTCAGTGATCTGGGCAATGGCCCTCTGGAATACACTCACATCGGCGGGATCACGCCCTTCGGTGAGGGCTTCGTCCTGTACGAGTGCTACTTGAGAAGCTTCCTGTACTACCGGGATGACATGACACCGATCCGTTCCGTCACGCTGCCCGGAAACAGCCCGATCGACCAGCTGGGGATCCTTCCGGACAGCTCCGCTCTGGGCTGGGCCACGGCTATCGCACCGGATCAGGCTGGCGACCTAACTATTACCATGGAACTCTGCCGGTGGGCTGTCGGCTCCGGAGACATCGCCTGCATCTACAGCACCTTCCAGCAGTCCGGCAACGATCCCGATGTTCTCTATGGGCTTTATGCCGCACAACCCGCCATAGCTGCCGGCAGTGACGGGCGGATCTACGTTGCCCTATCCTGCGAAAACAACTGCGTCCAGGTGCTGGATCAGGAAGGTACCCCCCTGGACACGCTCCAGAATGTCAGGAGACCAGGCTGCCGGGATTCTCTTGAAGTAGAAGAGGAACTCCTCTGGCGCCGATATCGAGACAACATGGGCGGGACCTGGCGACCGGATCCTGGGGAACTGGGTGTGATAGGGATCCAGGTCCAGGACTCCTCGGGAAGGGTCTGGGTGCACCACGGTTCCTATTTCCACCCCGAATTCGACGTGTACGGGCCGGATGGCGCGCTGGAGTTCTCCTGCTCCGTCAGCGGCCTCCCCGGGAACGAGCTGATGGTCTTCCGCATCACGGACCGCGGGATCCTGGCCTGGAATCCATACCCCGGATCGTGGCCCCGGATCTACCTCCTCGAACTGCGGTAGAGGGTCAGGTTGCTCTGAAGCGACCCCGGTTTTGACGACGGCACGAGGGGTGGTTCGCGTCAAGCGGGCTGATTCGACGTTTCCGACCATCCGGGTCTAGCATGCGGCATCCGGAGCGGGAATCCACGCCGGGATCAGTCGATCCCGGGGCTCTCATCCTCCACAAGCTCCAGCCGGTACACCAGGGGGAACACCTCTGGATCGAAGGGACCGGCGAGGAAGCCACCACGGGATATGATGACGTTCCAGGTGAAGCATTCCTGCCAGGCCGGCGCCTGGAACCCGCATTCGAACAGGGGTTCTCCGCCTGGCGACATCACATCGAAGGATATGACGTCGTATCTCCCCCGTCTGACCCAGACCCTTCCTTCGCCATCGCACTGGATGTCGCTGATCGACGGGAAGAACTCGTCCGGAGCGACCTCGAAGCCGTCCAAGGTGCCGAAGGCGTCGAGCCACGCCTGTCTTGCCTCCTCCAGCTCCGCATCGTAGAGGGAGTCGCTCTTCGGGACGGGTTCGTACTCGCGGGACAGCGTGTCCAGCGCCTGCCCGTCCCGGGAGTACCTGACTATCTCCCATTCGTCGAAGGAGCTGCCGCTGACGAGGATCGAACCGTCCGGAGCCGCATGGAAGTACATCGTTATGCTCCTCTGCCAGGCGTAACCCGGGTCCACGGGCGCGCTCCGGGAGGCGATCACGGTCTCGCAGCCCCCCTCGAGGAGCACGACCGAGTTGGTCACCGAATCCACCCCCTCCGACCGCTCCCAGAAACCGGCGACGAAGGATGAGTCCGACAGAGGGCTGACCATCATCGGCCCGTGCCTGTTCGCCGACGTGAAGACCAGTTCGTCGACCAGATGCATTTCCTCGTCGTATACGGCGATCTTCCTGTCGTTCGTCCCGTAGATGCAGAAGCCGCCTCCCGGAAGCGCCATCACGGCCAGGGGGCTGCGGAACTCCCCGGGGCCCTCCCCGCCTATGTCGACGGTACGGAGATGCTCTCCCTCCGGGGAATAGAAGTCGACAGTGCAGTTGATGTCGTCGAGTATCACGATCGAGCCGTCCCGAGCGAAGTCCGCCGAGGTCGCCACCCCGAACATGTATGCGGAGTCACCCATCTCGACGCCGATGGAATCCACGGCTACGAGCCTGTAGTTCACGTGCCCGGGCGCAGGGGCGTTCTCCCGCCCCCCGCAGCCTGAAGGAACGAGGATGGCGATGAGACAGGCGATCACGATCAGGGCCTCACGGATCATGTCTCGAATCCTTCCTTCCGGAAGATGAACCGGACAGGGCGGGAGCGCTGCGGTCCTCTCATCGCCCGCCGTTCGGTCGGACCGGAAAGCATGCGGGCGACTGCCGGACCTGCTCATCCCCGCGTTCGCGGGAATGAGCGGGTCAAGAGCGTTCCGTGGGCGGGGGGACGTCGGAGACGGCGAAGGAGAACTTGCCGGAGCTGTTCACGGGGATGGAGGGGACGCAGACGACACTCACCGACACCCCTGCGGGCAGCACCTCAAGGACCTCCTTCCGGAGGTTCTCCACGTCCTCGTCGTTGAATCCCAGGTCGGGCACTATCCTGATGACCAGCTCCTCCGGGACTCTCTGGTAGAGCTGCGACTGGCGGATGTGCGACATCCCCTTGAACGGGTAGGTCAGGTTCGAGGCCGACAGGAGCGAGCCGTCGGGCATGACCAGGAGGTCCTCGACCTTGGTGTCGATGGCCTCGACCCTCGGCGATATCCTGCCGCACGAGCACTCCCCCTCGAGGAGGCGGGTCATGTCGCCTGTCCTGTACCGCAGCAGAGTGAAGCCCGTGTTGCTGAGCGACGTCCCGACGAGCTCGCCCGCTCCTCCGGGTCCGACGTCCCTTCCCTCCGGATCGAGGATCTCGAAGTACGAGTTCTCCCAGTTCAGGTGCAGCCCGTTCCTGCACTCGAACTCGCTCGCCGAGACGACCCTCTCGGTCAGCCCGTAGTAGTCCCACAGGTAGCAGCCGAAGACTTCCTGAACGGCCTCGCGCTGGAAGTCGTGAAGGGGTTCGGCACCGAAGAAGGCCCCCTTCAACCTGGCTGAGAGCCCGCAGCGCCGGAAAGCCAGCGCAAGGGCGTAGAGCGCCGACGGATAGCCGGACAGAAAGGCTATCTGCCTCTCCTCCAGATATTTGTGATAATGGACGGCGTTGTCGGGGGATATGTGGTAGGTCGAGAGATAGGAGAGCCTGGCCGGCGGGCACTCCCTCCAGTACGGAGGGGTGGCCTGGTCGATCGGGACGATGCGGTGGCCCCCCAGCATCCCCACCCAGTCGTGGCCGAACCTGCAGCCCACTGCGAGCCTGTGGCGCCAGATGAGGGCGCGCTCCATGTCCATCGATTCCCTGTTCCAGTAGACCCTGAGCGGCAGTCCGGTGGTCCCGCTGGTGCCGTGCTTCACGAGCCCCGCCGGGTCGACGTCGATGGGGATGAAGTCGCCGGGGCGTTCGGCCACGGTGCGCTTGTCCAGTATGGGCAGGGACTTGAGCACGGCGGCGGGGTCGCTGTCGATGGTCCGGGCGTCGGGGATCATGCCGTCGTAGAAGGGGGTGTTGGCTGCGGCCCTGAGGACTTCGGCCAGCCTGCGGAGCCTGTGGTCCTCCATGTCGTCCGGCGGCCAGAACTGCATCTTCCTGAGCTTCAGGACCAGCTTGCGGAATCCCGGCGAGGACTCGTGGTTCCACCTCACCGAGGAAATGGCGGATACGGCGAGGTTCTGAAGCCTCACGGGAAGGGCCCTGTAGACGCTGTAGCTCAACCCGGAGTACATCGGAACGGCATCCCCCCCTCGAACGCCCCCTGAAGATGCATCCCGGAATATAGCGGGAGTTATCCTTTGCGCACTCTTGGCCCATATTCGTGGCATCGGGAGGTGGAGATGACCGAGTCTTGCCGTGTCGCGATCGCCAGGGCCGTGGAAGCCTCGTATCCGTCGACGCCCCCCTTCGACCCCGGCACGGACTTCCCGGAATACCCCTGGGGAGAGGCCGGATGCGACGGGGCCAATCATGCCTATA
>JAKLEF010000095.1 GCA_022703195.1 Candidatus Fermentibacterota bacterium
CGACGTCTCGGGGACCGACTCGCCCTACCGCGAGACCGCGAACATCAGGGACGGCAGCTCGTTCACCGCCGACATGGCGGTTCAGAACGTGATAGGGGACTCGTTCAGGGGCGCGACCTGGGTGTCGCTGCACAACGGCGGCGGCGTGGGCTGGGGCGAGGTGACCAACGGAGGGTTCGGCCTGCTGCTCGACGGATCGCCGGAGGCGTCGCGCAGAGCCTCCTCGATGCTGTCGTGGGACGTCGCCAACGGCCTCGCGAGGAGGGCCTGGGCCAGGAACCCCGGCGCAGTGTTCGCGGTGTCGCGCGCGATGGAGTCGGACGGGGCCATGCGGGTCACGCTGCCCGTGCCTGCCGCCCCGGATGTGGTGTCCGCCGCCCTGGACGGCGTCTAGGGGAAGGTCTTCCCCAGCACCGACCTGACCGCGGCCTCCAGCTCCTCCCCCTCGAAGGGGATCCTGCCTGACAGCACGGCCGCGAGGCCGTCGTCCAGGTTCACGAGGACCTGCGGACCTGGTTCGGGGGAGGCGCTTCCCGCGAGATGCGAGAGCCTCCTGCCCATCACGCGCGCGAACCTGACGTGGAGCCCCGGGTGGTCCTGCTCGAGACGCCCCGCGGCCTGTTCGAGCACCTCCCGGGACGGCGCGCTCACAGGTAGAGGTCCCTCTCCCCCGCCTTGATGCGCTCGAGGTATCCCGCCACGATCTCGCGCGGTCCGTCGACGGGGAGGGATTCCAGCTCCTTCTCGAGGAGCACCCAGCCCTTCTCCCTGGTGGCGGGCGAGGCGTAGTCGAGCAGGTACTCGGCGAAGGTGAGCACGGCGTTGGGCATGCAGAAGCCCTGGATCTTGCCGGACTTCGAGAAGCCCATGAAGCAGCCGCCGGTGCGCCCGCACCTGTAGTCGGCGGTGCAGAAGCTGGTGATCATGCCCATGTCCACCAGCTCGCCCACGACCTCGTCCAGGGACCTCGGGTCGGACAGCATGAACTGCTGCTTCTCGCCCTTGATCGTGCCCGACGAGTAGCCGCCGATGCCGATGTTCGACCCTGCGTCGATCTGCGTGACGCCCACCGGGATGACCTCGCGCCTGATCTCCGCGGACTCCCGCGCCGTCAGGATCAGGCCGGTGTACGGCACCGAGAGCCTCAGCACCGTGACGAGCTTCCTGAACTGCTCGTCGCTCACCCGGTGTGCGGGGTTTTCGGTGTAGGGGGTGTTCAGCGCCGGTTCCAGCCTGGGGAAGCTTATGGTGTGGGGGCCCACGCCTCCGAAGTATTTCTCAAGGCTCATGGTGTGCAGGAGCAGGGCCATGACCTCGAACCTGTAGTCGTAGAGCCCGAAGAGGGCGCCGATCGCCACGTCGTCGATGCCGGCCTCCTGGGCCCTGTGGAGGGCGTAGAGGCGCCACCTCATGTCGCCCTTCACCGTGTCGGCAGGGTGAAGCTTTCGGTAGGTGGCGGGATGGTAGGTCTCCTGGAAGACCTGGTACGTCCCGATGCCCACCTCCTTGAGCTTCCTGTAGTCGTCGACGCACAGGGGTGCGGCGTTCACGTTGACCCGGCGGATCTCCCCGCCGCCCTCCTTCACCGAGTAGGCGAGGCGGATCGTGTGGGCGATGAAGTCGGCCCCCGAGCGCGGATGCTCGCCGTACACCATCACGAGGCGCTTGTGGCCCTTCCGTATCAGGGCGAGGATCTCTTCGCGGAGCTGCTCGTCTGTGAGGCTGGACCTCTGCGTCTCCCGGTTCGAGCTCCTGAATCCGCAGTATTCGCAGTTGTTCACGCAGTAGTTCGAGACGTAGAGCGGGGCGAAGAACACTATCCTCCGCCCGTAGACAGACTGCTTCACCTTCAGCCCGGCCTCGTACATCCGCTGCCAGAGCCCCTCGTCCCGGCAGTTCAGCAGCGCGGCCGTCTCGGAGGGATCGAGGCGCGTCAGGGCCAGGGACTTGTCGATGATGTCGCAGATCCTGGCTGGATCAGGGTTGGAATTGCGTTCGAGTTCCGACCCGATCAGGGCTTCGTCTACGAAATCCCTGCCGTTCTCGAGATACTTCTCGTCCTCGGCGGAACGTATCACTCCCGAGACCCATGCGTCGCTGCTCATCGATAACCGCCGTTCGGGTGCTGACTTCGTGGCACCATGCCGCTGCCTGACCAGTGTAATATAATGTGGCCGTCGGGGCGCGGGTTCCCGCTTCGACGGGAGGAGGGGCGCCGTGTGGAGGACCGTTCTTTTCGATCTCGACGGCACTCTCCTCGACTATGCCGGGGCACGCCGGGCCGCCCTGGACGAGAGCCTCTCCGAATTCGGCCTCGAGGCGCCGGATCCCGTCGGCAACGCTCTCCTGGCCTTCCTCGACTCCGACCCGGTCCAGGCCATCGAGGCTTGCAGACCCGGGGCGCCTGCCACGAGCGATCCATCGCTGCGCCCCATCTTCCCGCTCCGTGACAGGGTCGGCTGCCCGGTCTTCCTCGACGCCTTCTTCCGGGCCCTTTCGCGGCAGCACGGGCTGATCGACGGCGCGATCGAGACCCTCGAGGCGGTCAGGCCCGGGCGCATGCTGGCGGCCGTGTCCAACGGGCTGGGGCCCGTGCAGAGGGCGCGCCTCGCGGATGCCGGACTGATGCAGTATTTCGACGCTCTCGTGATCAGCTGCGAGGTGGGGATGGCCAAGCCCGACCCGGCCTTCTTCCAGGCTGCCCTGAAACTCCTGTCCTCCTCGAAGGAGGAGGCCGTCGTGGTTGGCGACGGAGCGGCCAGCGACATGGCCGGCGCGCAGGCCGCGGGGATCGATTTCGTGTACTTCAGACCCGACGGGGTGTTCGCACCCTCGGGCCGGTGGATCGCGAGGATAACCGACCTGAGGGATCTGCCAGGCCTCCCGGGCTTCCGGGAGTAACGGGCCGGCGCAGCCGGCTTCAGGAGGGGAACATGAGGTTGGCGGTACTGCTGTCCATCCTGGCCGCATTCTCGGCCTTCGCGGGCTACTCGGAGTTCGGCATCCACGGCGGGCTCTTCTTCCCGACCGGTGACGCCGGCGATGACTACAACACATGCCCGGAGATCGGCGGGCAGTTCCTGATGCACATGCCGATGTACGCCATCGAGGCCAGCCTGGGCTATGTGTTCCTCCAGCCCGACCTGGACATCGACGACTACTCCGGGCACATCATCCCCGTGATGGCCGGCCTCCGCACCTACAGCGGCACCGTGTTCTACGGCGGCGGGCTCGAGCTCGACGCCTTCAGTGTGAGTTACGATATCTCACCTGATAGCACCTATGAGGCCAGCGAGAGCGATCTCGGCGCCTACGGCAACCTCGGCACCACTCTCCCGCTGGGAGGGACGAAGCTCGAGCTCTCCGGCAAGCTCCACTGGATGGACTTCGACGACATGTGGCTCTCTGCCCAGGCCGGCATCTACTTCTAGGCCGTCACAGATCGCGAAGGGGGCCGCCTCCGGGCGGCCCCCTCTTCTACTGCCCGAACCGGCTCTGCACTAATCGTCGACGAGTTCGAGCATGTAGACCTTCGTTTAGCCAGCTATTATTCGGCGACTGTCAGACCCGGCAAGAAACGGTAGTTCTCTGTAAAGCAGATGATCCGCCCTAGGGCGCCGACCAGACCAGGGCACCGGATGCGTCGTACAGGCGCAGCGTGTTGACCGGCCGTGTGATCCAGCCGCCGTCGCCGGGGATGGACGCGCACCCCGCCTGGATCATCGCCTGCGAGCCCGGTGAGCCCGACAGCGTCAGGGAGGGCCCCCAGAAGCCCGGCCCGTACCACCCCGCGGCCAGGTTCTGGAAACCCGCGGGATCCGCGATCGAGATGCAGGCCGACGTGCTGTCCTCGACGCCCGCATAGAACTGCCTGACGCCTTCGCCGTCGTAGATCGAGAGCGCCGAGACCGAGTCGTCCTCTGCGAGCTGGAGCCTGTACCGGCCGTCCCTGTCGGCGAGGTAGAGCTGCGCGAACCCGGCCTCCGACATCTCCGCCGTCAGCCTGGCGTTGCCCGACTGGTCGAACATCTCGAGGGAGGGCCTGCCGTTGGCGACTGCCAGCGAGATCCTCACCCTGCCGGCCTTGTCCATCATCAGGAGGCTCGGTCCCTCGGGCCCCGCCCCGAGGACGGCCCAGGTCGTGCCTGCGGAGTCGGTGATGGCGATCCTGCAAGGGTCTCCGTCGTCGTGGGAACTGACGTGCCTGTAGAAGAGCACGCCGAGGACGGCCACCGATACCGCGCAGAATGCCATGGCCGGCCTGAGCCAGCCCGGCGTCTCGTATTCCTGTGACGTCACTCCGTTCCTCCCGTCACTGCGCATTCCACGGGCCGGGGACCGAGTCGAGCAGCCTCCGCACGACGGCTCCGACTTCGAAGGACTCGACGGCCCTCCTGCGGCCCGCGGCACCCATCCCCTCGAGTAACCGCCGGTTCGCGCACAGGCCGGCGACGTCGTCTACGAAGCTCCCGGGGCTGGAGAGGATCCCCGAGACGCCGTGCTCAACGGCGTCGGTGACGCCGCCCTCGGCGAGGCCGGCGACTGCGGTGCCGCAGGCGGAAGCCTCGATGAACGTCAGGCCGAAACCCTCCACGTCGCCGGAGGCCGGATCGGACCTGCAGGGCGAGAGGAAGAGGTCTGCCGAGCGATAGAGCGACGCGAGCCTCTCGTCGGTGACCTCGCCCTCGAACGAGACCCTGTCGCCCAGGCCGGCGGCCTCCCCGCGGAGGTCCGGTTCGAGGGGGCCTGTTCCGGCGATCCTCAGGCCGGCGTCCATCCCGAGGTCGATAAGCTTCCGCAGGACTGCGATCACGAGGTCGAACCGCTTCCTGCCCACCAGGCGCCCGGCGGAGACCAGCTCGAGGCCGTATCTCCTGGGGAGCACCGGGCCTTCCGGCGTGAAGAGCGCAGTATCCACACCGTTTATGCCAACGACCAGGCGCGCCCCGGGGGCGATCTCGCGCACCCTGCCCGCCGTGAAGCTGCTGGCGGCTGCCACCGCCGTCGACCGCTCGAGGATGCGTTTCCTCTGCAGCGAGGCGAAGAAGCCCGGCCGTTCGAAGACCTCCTTGCCGTGGACGCATGTGACGGACGGGAAGTGGCCCGTGTCGACACCTGCGATGTGCCACGTCGAGTGGATAACGAGGTCGGGGAGACCGGACCGGGCCGCCTCCGGGCGCATGGCGCGCGCGAAGTGGAACCTTCCGAACCGGGGGAAGTCCCGGCCCTCGACGGAGACGATGAGCGGACGCCCCGTGCCGTCCGCGGAGCCGGCGCGCTTGGCGAAGACGGTGACGTCGATCCCGGCAGAGGCCATCGCCCGGGCTGTGTTGGAGGCCCACCGCGAGAGCCCGCCCAGCTTGGGGGGGTAGTCCTCCGTGAGGAGCCAGACCCTGCCGTGCAGCTCAGACCCGGACATCATCCTGCCCTCCTGTCCACCCGTCATAGGACACTTCGTGCCGTTCATGCGGCGGCTCCGGCGGGGTCCGCGATTGCGCCGGACAGCCGGTCACGCCTCAGGAACAGCAGCCCGGCGAGCGCGAAGAGTCCGGCGGAAACCAGGAACGTGCTCGCAAGGCCGAAGTAGATGAGGACGAGGTTGCCAAGCATCGGCGCGACGATACCGCGTGCGGCCGTCAGGGTCACGTGGAGACCCTGGTAGGTGGCGGCCTGCCCGGGCGGGGCGAAGTGCAGGCTGGACATGTTCCAGGAGACGTTGATGCCGGCCATCGCCACGGAATAGACGGCGAAGGCCGCATAGAAGAGAGGGATCCCCGCCGCCCGCACGACCCCGCCCATCGCGATCAGGAACGGGTAGGCGGCGAGCACGAGGCAGATCAGCCCGGTGAACCGGAACGGGTGGATCCTCTCCACGCTGATGCCCATGAAGGGGCTGAGCAGGAGGATGCCGACCTGGGCCAGGACCCCCTTGGCGAAGGCGTACTGCTCGTAGCGGAGGTGGAGGATGTCGCGGGCGAAGAAGGGTATGGCCGGGAGGATCATCATGAAGGCGAAGCCGTAGACCATGAAGCAGGCCTCGAAGACGGCGAACTGCCTGTCCCGCGAGAACACCCTGAAGAGCGAGCGGAGGAGCCCTGCCCCGTCGGAGGGGGATCTCGTGGATATGCCCGAGGCCATGCGGGCCATTATCGCTGAATGCGCCAGGCCGGCCAGGGCCATCGCTACGAACAGCAGCCGGTACGTGCCGAAGTCGGCGTCGAGCAGCCTTCCCGCAACGAGCGAGGCCGGAAGGCTGAAGAACGTGAACACGCTCACCGCCCAGCCGAACAGGATGCCCCTGCGGCCTTCGGCGTACTTCTCGCGCAGGATGGTGTTGAGCACCGGCACCATCACGCTGTCCGCCGCCGAGAAGCACGCCACGAGCACGAGCAGCACGTTCGCGTCGGACGAGAGGAACATGGCCGCCACCGGCAGGCGCAGAAGGCCTGCGGCGAGCACGGCCTTCGAGTAGCACCCGCGCCTCTCGATGAACGAGTTGATGAACACGGAGAGGAAGTTGCTCGCCGGCAAGACCATCACGAGGAGCGTGATCTGCCAGGCGGAGGCGTGGAGCCCGTTGGCTGCTATGTACTCGCTGTTGAGCGTGACGGCTGAGACTGCGGCGGCCGCCAGGGATGCGAGGAGGTGGAGCCTGAAGGTCCTCCCCTCGACAGCCCCCAGCCCCCGCAGCACGCGCCGGGGCGAGACCGCCCCGACGGCCCTCGCCACCCTGTTCACAGACCGGCCGCTATCTCGACGGAATGCATCCCTTCCGCTCCAGCAGGGAGGCTATCGTGCGCGCACACGAGGCGGCGTCCTCCGCGACCGTGTCGAGCCTGAGCTCGGGAGACGCCGGGGGCTCGTAGGGGGCGGAGATGCCGGTGAACTGTGGTATCTCGCCGGCCCTGGCCTTCCGGTAGAGGCCCTTCGGGTCGCGGGTCTCGGCCACTTCGAGAGGGGTGTCGACGAAGACCTCGACGAAGTCCCCGTCGGCCTGGATCGACCGAGCTGAGTCCCTGTCGGCCCGGTACGGGCTGATGAAGGCCACGATATTCACTATGCCCGAAACCGTAAGCAGTTTCGCAACTTCGGCTATGCGCCTGATGTTCTCGGTGCGGTCTGCGGGCGAGAAGCCGAGGTCGCTGTTCAGGCCGTGCCTGATGTTGTCGCCGTCGAGGACGACCGAGAGGACTCCGCGGGAGTCGAGCTCCCTGGCCAGCATGTCAGCTATCGTCGACTTGCCCGAACCCGTGGGACCAACGAGGGCCACGTGCTCACCCGCCTCGATCGTGAAGCTTAGTTCTCGCAAGACGGGAACGCCTGGATGATACGAGAACTCCACCCGCTCGAGGACGATGGCTGGATCTT
>JAKLEF010000096.1 GCA_022703195.1 Candidatus Fermentibacterota bacterium
TGGCGCAGGCCGTCATGGGCGCATCGATACCGGTGCTCATAGTCCTGCTCGCCAGGCGGCTGGGTTCTGGCCCCTTCCAGGCCGCGCTTTCGGCTCTCATATGGGCGTTCTACGCCCCGCCGGTCTTCCTGGAACTGACGGTCCTGCCCGTCACCCTTGCTGCGTTAACAACCACCCTCGTCGTCCTCCTGACGGTTTCCGGCAGGATCGGCACGACCGCGCTGATCGCCGCCGGGGCGGGGTGCGGCGTGCTCGCCGGGATCAGGACTCCTCTGGCGGCGGTCTTCATACCGCTGGCGGCGGCATGTCTGCGGAGCAGGGATCGCAGCCGGGCCGCCAGGGTGGCGGCGGTTTCCGGATCGACGGCCGCCATGCTGCTGGTCCTTCTTCCACTGGCCCTGTACCAGCGTTCGCATTTCGCGGGATTCACGCCGTTCCCGAGCTGCGGAGGGCTCAACCTTGTCCTCGGCCATGCAGACGACGCGACCGGATACGGCCCCCCCGCCCCGTCGGTCGGACTCGTTGAGAGCTCGAGCGAAGACATAGGGCAGGTCGCCATGAGGCTGGCCTTCGAGAGGGGAGGCGTCAGGGACTTCGCGGGAGCCGACTCCTACTGGCTCCACATGGCATTCCGGCTGATCCTGGATGATCCTCTTCAGGAAGTCGAACTGACCCTGCGTAAACTCGGCGGATTCTTCGGGCACGTGCCGTTCGATGTCTACTACGACCTTTCCCGTCTTTCGAGGTTCAATCCCGCCCTGGGCGTGATAGCCATGCCGAGGCTGGTCGTGATCGGCTTCTTCCTGGCGTTCCTGGCGCCGTTCCTGGTCCGGGGCAGGCACAGGACGGCCGCTCTCTTCCCGGCTGCGGCCGCTCTCGGAACGAGCGTGCTGTTCTTCCACTGCGAGAGGTTCATGCTGCCGGCCCTCCCCGCGATGATGGCGGTCGGGGCGGCCGGTCTGACCGCGCTCTGCCGGACCGGGACCCCTGCCATGCTCCGGGTTCTCCTCCCGGCCGCCGGGCTCTCGCTTCTGGCGCCCGGATTCCTGCGGCCGGCACCCGTCATCCCCGAGGGGATCTATCTCCAGTCGCTGGCGGTCAGGGCCTTCAACTCGGGAGACAGGATGCTCGCGTTAACATTCTACGAGCGTGCCGCCCTCGAGTCGCCCCGCGGGACCGTGACCTGGCACGACTCGCATGCGGCCGCAGCCGCGCTGCTCGAAGCACTCGGGGACGAGGAGCGCGCGATGCAGCACAGGGCCGAGATAGGCGAAAGGTGAAGCTGGAGAGCGTGTGTTAACGCGGTGATCGATACTCGTGAGGAAGGCGCCGGGGGAGGAGCCCCCGGCGCCTTTCCCGTTCCGGGCTGACTACTCTAGTACGAACTCGTAGATCAGTGCCGTCCAGACTCCTACCTGCACGCCGTCGTCACGTTCGGCCGGAGCCCAGCGCGAGAGCCTGGCCGAGGCGACCGCGGAGGAGTCCATGCTCTCGAGCCCCGAGGACTGCATCACCACGACCTCGGCCGGCACCCCGCTGACCGGCACGAAGACCTGCAGGGTCACCCTGCCTTCGACTCCCGCCTGACGGGCCATCTCGGGGTATTCGGCCACAGGCCTGAACGTGCACCTCGGCGGGACGGAATGCGGCACGAAGGTGCCCGGCTGCGGAATGGCATCGGGGTCGCCGTGCCCTGTCTGCTCCGTGATGTTGGTCTCGATCGTGCCGACCACCTCGAGGCCCGTGGTGTCGGCCGACATCGAGATGATGAGATCTCCGAGATCGTGCACCTCCTCCTCGAGCACGGCTCCTATGTCCGGCCTCACCTCTTCCGGAGGCTCGACGTCGGGCACGTCATACTCGACGGGCGCATCGATGCCCTCGATCTCCAGGGTCTCCGTGCGGACCGCGATCGGTTCCCAGCTCGTGCCCGGCATCAGTTCGAACGCTGCGACAAGGAACGCCAGGGCGAACAGTACACCGACGTCCGCCCGGCTGTCATCTCGGTGGGCTACAGCTCTCATCTCCGCACCTCCTCGGCCGTTATACGCGGCCCGGGGCGCGGTTATTCCAGGGGCGTCAGCTCTTGCGGCGGAGCTTCAGGAAGAGCGTGACAGCTATGGAGTCGAGGGAAACGAGGATGGCCAGAACCTGCGCGTCGCCGTAGGTGTTGAATCCGAAGGCGAGCCTGAGTACCAGGAAGACTATCGTGCCCATGAACACCCCCTCCGACAGGCCAGTGACGCGGGGAAAATAGCGACGTGCGGGCGCCCGCGCAACTCGACAGTGGTGCGGCCGGGCCGCCTTGCGCAATATTCCGCACTCCGGGCCCCACGTATGGAAGGCCCGTCTGGAGCATGCAGATGACCATTCACCGGATCGAAGGCCTACTGGACGAGGAAGCCGCCGCGGCAGCCGCGGCCGCCCTGGGATCGCTCCAGCCGGACTCCGGGCCGTTCAGCGTCGATCTCTCCCTATGTACCGGATACGAGTCGGTCGCACTCGCCCTCCTGGTCCAGGGCATCGCTGGAGCCGAGGGGCGAGGCGCGCCGGTGGATGTTACAGGTGCATCCGCCGATCTGGCGGACAGGATCGCAGCAATTCGATCCTTCACCTCCTCGTATACCGGGCGCCGTCCCCGCAGGGATTTCAGGCAGGGGATCGTCGACATCGGCGGCAAGGTCGAGACCATGCTCGGGACCATGAGAGGGCTCGCCACGTTCGCCGCGGCCACGTTCAGGGCCACCCTGAAGATCCGCACAAACCCGCGCATGCTGAGATGGAAGCAGACCCTGTACTACATGGAGCAGTCCGGCGTGGAGGCTGTTCCGATCATAGCCACGCTGTGCTGGCTGCTGGGCGTCGTGCTGGGGTTCCAGGCCGGATACCAGCTCAAGAGCTTCGCAGCCGAGACCTTCATGCCCGACCTCGTCGCATACAGCATGATCTGGGAGATCGGCCCGCTGCTCGCGGCCGTGATGGTTGCGGGGCGCTCCGGTTCCGCGTTCGCCGCCGAGCTGGGCACCATGAAGGTCCGCCAGGAGACCGACGCCCTCACCGTCATGGGGATGGACATCTGGAGCTATCTCGTCACGCCGAAGATGCTGGCGCTGATGGTCGTGATGCCCTTCCTCGTCCTGCTGGCCGACTTCTTCGGGCTGCTCGGCGGGCTCCTGATAGGCGGATGGTATCTCGACATGCCAGCCCATGTCTACATCTCCAGGCTCAATCTGGTGGTCATACCGATGGACATCTGGTGGGGCATGCTGAAGAGCCTGGTCTACGCTGTGATCGTCTCCAACGTGGGCTGCTACATGGGCATGAGGGTCAGGGGAGGCGCCGCCGAGGTCGGCAGGGCGACGACCTCCGCCGTCGTGACCAGCATCTTCCTGGTCATAGTGGCCGATGCCATGATCTCGCTGATCTTCGTGTTCATCAGGCCCACGGTGACGGTATGACCAGCGGCGCCCCGCTCATGGAGACGGTCCGGCTCACGGGCGGATACGACGGCCTGAAGGTTCTCGACGGCGTCTCGATGAAGGTCCTGAAGGGGGAGATCCTGGTGATAGTGGGTCGGAGCGGCTGCGGGAAGAGCACGCTCATGAACCACCTCCTCGGCCTTGTGAAGCCGTGGGCGGGAGAAGTCCTCTTCGAGGGGATCGACATCTGGAGCGACGAAGCGGTGCTCGCCAGGGCCAGGAGGAGATGGGGGGTCCTGTTCCAGTCCGGCGCCCTCCTGGGCAGCCTGACCCTGCTGGAGAACGTCATGCTCCCGCTGGAGGAGTTCACTGATCTGTCACCGTCCTTCAGGGTCTCGGTGGCGATGGACAAGCTCGGCAAGGTAGGCCTCGAGAAGTTCGCCGACGCCTATCCCCTCGAGGTCTCCGGCGGCATGCAGAAGCGCGCGGGGCTGGCCCGCGCCATGTCCCTCGATCCCGAGGTGCTCTTCTTCGACGAGCCCTCGGCCGGGCTCGACCCCGTGACTTCCGCCGGGCTGGACGACCTCATCCTCAGGATCAACAGGCTGTCTGGCACCACGATGGTGATAGTGACCCACGAACTCCCCAGCATATTTGCCATATCGGACAGGGTCGTTATGCTAGATTCCTCCGTCCTGGGGGTCGTTGCCGAGGGAACCGCCGAACAGCTCCGGGATTCGAGGGGCGACGACAGGGTGGAGGCTTTTTTCGGGCGGCGCGCCCCGGGCGCCGACGGGGGTCAGGATGTCTCTTGAGGCCAGCAGATTCAGGCTGGGGCTCTTCTTCACCCTGGGCAGCGTGATGTTCGTCGCCGCCATGATCTGGCTGGCGGGCTGGTTCAGCGGTGAGAAGTCCCTGACCTATGCGTGCTATTTCTCGGAATCCGTACAGGGTCTCGAGGACGGCAGCACCGTGAGGTACAACGGCGTTCCCGTGGGAGAGGTGAAGAGCATAAACGTCGCCCCGGACGGGCGCCTCGTAGAGGTCGTGATGGAGATCGAGCAGAGCTTCGAGGTCCGCGACGACCTCGCGGCCCGGCTGGACATGACGGGCATCACCGGCCTCAGGGTCGTGAACCTGCGGAGGCCGTCCCCGAACGAGGAGGTCCTGAGGGATCTCCCGTTCGAGTCCAGATACAGGACCATCCCCGTGGTGAAGTCCTCGATGGAGACGCTCGAGCTCGCCCTGTCCAGGGTGATGGAGATCATGTCCGAGGTCGACGCCAAGCAGATCTCGGACCTCACCATCGAGCTGTGGTCCAACGCGAATGCCCTTCTCGAGAACGACAGCCTCGACCTCCTGATGGCCCGGCTGAACATCGCGGTCGCCAGGATCGACACGCTGGCGATGGTTTACACCGATCTCGGGAGGGATCTGGACAGGATCGTGGAGGTTTCCGGAGACGACGTCGCCATGCTGACGGGCGACGTGCATTCCATGGCCGTGGAGCTGACCGCCCTGATGGCCGCGATCACCCCGATGCTCGACGGGCTGGACGAGGTGCTCTCCGAGAGCAACCAGCTCACCGGGCAGCTGAGGCAGCTCGTGGAGAGGATGCGGGACGACCCCGGAGACCTGCTCCTGTCCGAACCGGGAGGTGACACGTGGCCCTGAGGAGGATCCTGGCCGCCGCGGCCCTGCTGCCGCTCTGTTCGTGCATCACCATAAGACTCGCCGGCGGCTCGTCTGATCACACCGTCTACCGGCTGTCGTGCCCCGTGCCCGCCGAGGCCCCCTCGACCGGCTGCGACATACGGGTGAGGGACTTCTCGTGCGCGTCGGAGTACGACCGCACCGGGATGGTCCTGGTCGACAGCAGCGGCGTCGTGACGAGGACCTCCGGGAACCGCTGGGCATCCTCGCCGTCGGTCGCCCTTTCTGACCTGATCACCAGGGACCTGGTGGCCGAGGGATCCTTCACCGCGGTCCTCCGCAGGAGCGTGATGGATGGCACCGGCGTGATTCTCGAGGGCGGCGTGAGGGAGTTCGGGGCGAGGCAGTCGGGCGGCGTCTGGCTCGCAGTCATCGACACCGACCTGACCCTCTTCGACGCGGTGAGCGGAAGTGTCATCGACCAGATACGGATCGAGCTGTCCTCGCCCATGTCCTCCACCGGTTTCCCCGAACTGGCCCGGGCCATGTCCACCCTGGCCGCGCAGTGGTCGGCAGAGGCCAGGGGATTCGTTCATTCGGCGATCGGCGGTGCGCGATGATGACAGGCAGGCCTTCCCCAGTCGGGAGCTTCGTGCTCGTGGTGCTGGACAGCTGCAGGTGGGACACCTTCGCCAAGGCCGCCCCGGAGTCGATGATGAGCCTCGGCCCCCTGGAGAAGCGCTACAGCTACGCATCCTGGACCGCGCCGTCGCACTACAACATGCTGATGGGCCTCCTGCCCCACACGAACCCGCGGGGGGTCTTCGCCTCCGACTACTACAGGAAGGACTTCTTCAAGTACCGGGAGAGGCTCGGAGGGCGCGACCTGTCCTTCGCGAACCTCGTTCCCGGGCTCTACCTGCCCCCGTTCCTGCACGACACGCTGGGATACGCCACCACGGCGCTCGTGTCCCTCCCCGTCCTCAACAGCTTCACGCCCCTGAACAGGGGATTCGACAGGTTCGTGCTGATGGAGAGGCACAACGACATGGAGGCGATGCTCGACCTGATCCACTTCCCTCCCGGGAAGCCCTGCTTCTACATGCTCAACGTAGGGGAGACGCACTACCCGTACGCCCTGCCCGGGGAGCCCGAGGACATGTGGCCCAGGATCAGCGGCGTGCACGGCGTCTTCAAGCACCTCGACGACCACATCGCGGGAGGTGAGCTGGACGGCGGCGAACCCGGGCGCTTCTTCGACGCACCCACGATGGAGATCCTCCGGAAGCGGCAGGTCGAAGCCGTGAGGCATGTCGACAGGGTCTTCGCCAGGCTCCGGGCGATGCTCCCGGAAGGCACCTGGGTGACGGTCACATCCGACCATGGAGAGCTCTTCGGCGAGGACGGCCTCTTCGGGCACGGGCCCGTGTGCCACGAGAAGGTATTCGAGGTACCCTTCGTCGAAGGCAGGATCTGACGGAGGGTCCCATGCCCGCTGGAAGCCACAGGTTCAGGACCGAGACCCGCAGGCTGCTCGACATCGTAGTGAACAGCCTCTATTCGCATCCCGACGTGTTCCTGCGCGAACTCGTATCCAACGCCTCCGACGCCCTGGACCGCCTCAGGTTCGAGGCGCTCACCGATCCCGGCCTGGCTGCCGCAGGATCGGAACCGGAGATACTCGTCAGGCCCGATGCCGTGTCGGGCACCCTCACGGTGTCGGACAACGGGATCGGGATGACGGCCGACGAGCTGTCGCGCAACCTGGGGACCATCGCCGGCTCGGGCACGGGCCGGTTCCTCGCCGGAGCCGATCCGGAGAGCGCCCCGGAACTCATCGGCAGGTTCGGCGTGGGCTTCTACTCCGCCTTCATGGTGGCCGGGAGGGTGGAGGTCGTCTCCAGGAGAGCCGGATCGGAAGAGCCTGCCGCCAGGTGGGAGTCCGACGGCAGGGAATCGTTCACCGTCGAGGAGGCGGAACGCACGGGCAGCGGGACCGACGTGATCCTCCACCTGAAGGAGGGGATGGAGGAGTATCTCGATCCGGACCGGCTGGGCGGGATCGTGAGGGCCTACTCCGACTACCTCCCCCATCCCGTCAGGCTTGCGATGCCGGACGGTCCGGGAGGGCGGGCGCTCAATTCGGGGACCCCGCTCTGGCTGACCCCCGAGAAGGACGTCCGGGAAGGCGGCTACGAAGACTTCTACAGTCATCTCTCCGGCAGCCCCGACAAGCCGTTCAGCCACCTGTCCTGCCATGTCGAGGGGGCCGTCGAGTTCCAT
>JAKLEF010000097.1 GCA_022703195.1 Candidatus Fermentibacterota bacterium
GGGAGAGACTCTCGTAGCCGAGGGCGGCAGGCGTGTCGAGGGTGATCCTGTCGAAGGCTCCCTGCCTGCCCGGCTCGCTCAAACGGGACCTCCCGAGCTGCATGAGACGGGGTCTGCGATGCCGCGGAAACGATCTTGCAGAATAAGCTCCGGCCGCCCTCCGGTCAAGCCCGAAACTCCCATTGGAATGGGCGTTTACGGTCCTTGACGCCGGGTGCGGTTACGGCTAGTCTTGGGCCTTCGATGGTGCCCGAGCGGTTACACCCATCGAGAGGAGACGCAATGCTTCCAGAGCTGGAGAGGGTTTACCAGTCCGTTCTGAAGCGCGATCCCAACCAGCCGGAGTTCCATCAGGCCGTGATGGAGGTGCTGGAATCCCTGGGACCCGTCATCGAGAAGCATCCCGAGTTCCGCAAGGCCAAGGTGGTCGACAGACTTGTCGAACCCGAGCGCGTGATCATGTTCCGCGTCGCATGGGAGCGTGACAACGGCGATGTGGAGGTCAACCGCGGCTTCCGCATCCAGGCCAACAGCGCCATAGGCCCCTACAAGGGCGGCCTCCGGTTCCATCCCTCTGTCAATCTGGGCATCCTCAAGTTCCTCGCCTTCGAGCAGATCTTCAAGAACTCGCTCACCGGCATACCCATGGGCGGGGGCAAGGGCGGTTCGGACTTCGACCCGAAGGGCAAGACCGATGCCGAGGTCGAGCGCTTCTGCCGCGCCTTCATGACCGAGCTCTTCCGATACATCGGCCCCAACACGGACGTGCCGGCCGGCGACATCGGCGTCGGCGGGCGCGAGATCGGCTTCCTGTTCGGGACCTGGAAGAAGATCACCGGCACCTGGAACGGCGTGCTCACCGGCAAGGGACTGCCCTACGGCGGCAGCCTGGTCAGACCGGAAGCCACCGGATACGGCGCCGTCTACTTCGCGGCGGAGATGCTCAAGACCCGCAGCATGACCATGGAGGGCAAGACCTGCCTCGTGTCGGGCTCGGGCAACGTCGCCCAGTACGCGGTCGAGAAGATCAACCAGCTCGGTGGCAAGGCCGTGACCCTATCCGACTCCACAGGCTACGTCTATGACGAGGCCGGCATCACGGCCGACAAGCTCCGGTACGTCATGGACCTCAAGAACGTCAGGCGCGGGCGCATCAGCGAGTACGCGGAGAAGTTCCCGGGCGTGGTCTACAAGGACGTCGATCCGGCGCTCGACCACAATCCGCTCTGGGCTCACAAGGCGGACTGCGCCTTCCCGTGCGCGACCCAGAACGAGATCAACGCGAAGGATGCGGCCAACCTCGTCAACAACGGGATCACCGTAGTGTCTGAAGGCGCGAACATGCCGACCGTCCCGGAGGGCGTCGAGCTGTTCCTGCAGAAGAAGATCCTGTACGGCCCCGGCAAGGCCGCCAACGCCGGCGGAGTCTCCACCAGCGGGCTCGAGATGGCTCAGAACGCCTGCTTCTCGAGCTGGTCTCGCGAGGAGGTCGACAGGAAGCTGCAGAACATCATGGCGGGCATCCACGCCCAGGCATACGCCGCATCCGAGACCTACGGCGACAAGGGAAACTACGTGCTCGGCGCCAATGCGGCCGGATTCATGAAGGTCGCGAACGCCATGCTGTCGCAGGGCGTTCTCTAGCACTCGATCGCCACGTCCCGGAGGGGCGGCCCCGCGGCCGCCCCTTCCCATCCGGGGTCAGACCCCGGTCGGGCATGCTTTCGAGCACCATTTCCGGCACAATAAAACTCCAGCGAGTCGAAAATGATCGTTTATCGATCAGTTTCCCGCATAATCAGCCGTGATGATACCCGGATATCGCGTTTTGTTAACGCAAAAGTAGCCAGACCCCGGGTGGAAAGCCGGAATAATACGGCTGGATGAAGTTCTGCGACATGGGTGTCTGCAGATCTGGAGAATATCCGCCGAGTCATCGATAAAACGACTGTCTTCGTGGTTCGTCAACGCAGGAGTAGCCTGACCCCGTCAGAGAGCCTCACAAGCGCCCTGGCCTTGCCGCCGACGGGCACGGCACGGAGCAGGGGAGCGAGACAGGGCCGGCTCGAATAGGTCTCCCAGCGCTCGAGGACCATGCCCGACCTGCGCAGGAGGAACTCGAACGAGCCTCGGCAGTACTCGCAGCAGTGGCCAGGCACGTACCCCGGGCTGTACCTCTTCCGATGGAGCCCGAGCCTCCCCGAGAGCCTCCTCCAGCAGGCGTCCAGGCTGTCGATGTTGGGGAATTCCAGCAGGGCGCGCCCGCCTTCGGCAAGCAGCGAGCCCAGGGCCTCCATCGAGGCGACGGGATCCGGGATGTGCTCCAGCACATGCCTCAGCACGACGAGATCGTACCTCCCCGGCAGGGACGGCATCGCTCCCGGGAACAACCCTGCATGCACGGGCAGACCCGTCCTTCGCGAGACCTGCCCGGCGGCTTCGTGCGAGATCTCGACGCCCTCGGCCCGCCAGCCGTCCCCGGCAGCCAGATGGATGAGCCTGCCGTTGCCGCAGCCGATGTCCAGGAGGGAGCCCCTCTTCGGGACAGCCTGCCGGATGAAGGCCTAGGAGGCTGTCTGGGAGGCGTTGGCGGCCCCATCCTCCGACAGAGGGTCGGGCAGGCTCCTGGAGTACTTGCCCTGGTCGAGCCCTCCCGCGGGATCGTACCAGACCAGCCTGCAGGAGAGGCATCTGCGGAACTCGAACTGCCCCACGTCGCCCTGCCGGTACGCTAGCCGGTGCTCCGCCCCGCCGCAGAGAGGACAGCGCTGAACGGACCCGGGAGCCTCGCGGGAAGCCTCCTCCACCATCCCGCTCGACCGTGCCCGGCGCCTCATCGAACCGGCTCCGCCGCGGTCAGCCGCGGACGATGTAGCCGATGGCGCGGTCGGAGTCCCCGTCCATGGCGACCGATGCGGTGGCCCCCTGCTTCTCGCGCCCGACTCTGATGACCCTGATCACGTCCTCCAGGTGTTCCGATCCCGGCACGAGCTTCCTGAGCTGGTTGTGCGAGAGCCTGAAGAAGTCGTGGTTGAAAACAATCCCCGGATCGTCGGGGTAGAGCGGCAGGTACTTGATGTCCGCCTCCACGAGATCCTGGAAGAAGTGGGTCCCGAACGAGAGGTCGGGCACGTAGCCCCTCTTGGTCTTCGCTATCTCTATCAGCATCGACGTGTTGTTGATGTCGCTGTACCCGACGTGCACTCCCAGCTTGATGTCCCCCCTGCTGCCCCAGCGCCCGGGACCCATCAGGATGAAGCGCTTGGATGGCAGCTTCTGATTGAGCCTCCCTACGATCCTGCCGCAGTCGTACAGGGCCTCCATGCTGGGGATGTCGTCGTATCCGTCCGGGTCCACGTACACAATGTACTCGATCCCGCTGACCATGCCGCTCGTGATGAACTTCTCGGCGGTGAAGAGCACGTCCGCCCCGTCGAGGTCCCTGGGCAGCACGACGTCCTGCCTGCCCTTGCTGTGGCTCTGGGGCCGGCACTGGAGGAGGCAGGGAGTCTGGATGTCGCCCTCATATGCGAATTCGATGTCGACAGGGAACCCGAGCTCCCGCTCCAGGATCTCGAGGATGGCCTTCATCTGCGGCACGAAGGGGCTCTGCGACAGAAGCCTCTGGAACGTCACGACCGGGTACTGCTCGTCGAGGTTGAGCATCGTCCCGACCGGCGGGACGAGGTTGCCGTCGCCGTAGAGGGAGATGATGTACGAGAGGGCGGGATAGTCCCTGTAGTGCTCCCGCACCAGCCTGTCGAAGCCCATGGTCTCGAAGCGCCTCGTGCTCAGGTTCACGAGATCGACGCTCTTCTGGGCATACCTCACTATGTCCTCGGGGGTGAGGTTCACCTTCAGACCCGGCTGGCCGGGGCTGACGAGGACGGGATAGTCCTCGCCGATCCTATCCACGGCCCTGGTCCCCAGCCCGGTCACGAGCCTGATGACTCCGTCGTCCCTCCGGATCCTCGGGGACCACCTGAACTCGTTCCTGCTGAAAGCCACGCCCGAGTATGCCGGGAAGTAGTAGTCTCCCACCCTGGTCCCGACGACCTCCTGGATGAGGATCGCCATCTCCTCGTGGAAGTCGAGGAGCCCCCTCTCCCTCCTGTATTCGATGGGGTCCGGGGCGAAGACGCTGGCATAGACCTCGACTATGGCGTCGGCGACAGCCTCCAGCCTCTCCTTCTTCGTGCCCTGGTTGGCAACGAAGAGGCTCTTGTACTTGCCTGCGAAGGCGGAGCCGGCGCTGTCCTCCAGCAGGCTCGACGACCTGACTATGAGCGGCGCCTCGCCGAAGTCGTCGAGCATCATCGACAGCCCGTTCATGATGTCGGCCGGGAGGAACGAGTTCTTGAAGATCTGCCTCAGGTACATGAACTCCTGGCGGATCTCGGACGGATCGCTGTACTTTATCGAGAGCAGCTCCTCCAGCGCGTTGTGGTGGACGAACTCGAGGATCCCGTCGGAGACGACGTACCAGGTCTTGGGGATCCTGAGGTTCCGCAGGACCACGCTCTCGTTCTTGGCAGTCTGAAGGATCCTGTCCGCCCTGAACAGGCCGGCCGACTTGCCGCCCAGCTTGCCGTTGCCCGAGGCCGGTCCGATCGTGTGCCTGAGCATGTTCGAGAAGTCGGAGATCGTGACGTGCTTCTTCACGTCGTCGATGTAGTCCAGGTCGTCGGTGAAGAACCTGCGGATGAGGGCCACCCGGATGCCCATCCTGTCCTCCGGGGCCAGGTTCTTCTGCTGTTCCGGCAGCTTGCTGAACCTCTCCACCGCCTCGGAGATCTGGGCCAGGGGGATGTCGCGCTTCTCCGCCGCCGATGTCAGGAAGCGTGTGTTCTCCAGCCTGAACCAGTTGAGCAGCATGCTGTTGATCTCCTCGGCCGACAGCTCGGCCTCGGCGATCTTGAAGACCTCGTCGATGAAGTTCTCGAGCGCCTCGTAGTCGATGCGGGGCAGGGCCTGGTTCTCTTCGAGGGAGTCGCCCAGCCCGGAACCGTCGCCGTGGCTCAGGAGCCGCTGCATCACGTCGCCGATGCGGGTCACGCCGCGCTTGAAGAGATAGTTCATCATCTTGCGGCCCAGGCGGTTCACCAGCAGCGGATTGGTCTCCCAGAGAAGATCGACTATGACCTTCCACTCGGGCTTCGGAATGGCCTCTCCTGTCGCCCTGTCCTGTGCTTCTGCCGTCATGGAGCCTCCCTGGGACGACCCGGGCGGATCGCCTTCAGTATCCCATCACGAGGATCGTCCTGTTCGTCGTGGAAGCGGCCATCACATGCTGGCCGTCAGGAGAGAATGCCAGGTCGGCCGTCCCGCCCCATCCGGCCGAGGACCAGACCAGCTCCCCAGAGGATGCGGCCACTTGGAGCCCCAGCGAGGGATCGCCCCCTGCATAGAAGTAGAGGCCGTCAGGAGTGGCGGCGCCTTCCGCCGGGAACCCCGGGAAGGTGACGAGCAGTTCTGCCGAGAGATCACCGGGATCGAACATCCAGAGCATGTTCGTCCCCTGGACGGAGGCTCCCGGCCTGCCCGCTCCTGCGTCGAAGAGATCCACTACCGCTCCCATCGTGCCTACAGTGAGCTCGACCGTTCCCGTGGCAGCATCCAGCCTTGCCAGGCTGTCTGCGAATCCCAGGAAGAGGTCGCCGCCGAGTGAGATGGCCGACAGAGGCGCGCCGACCGGAACATCACCGGTCCTCCTGAAGGAGAGATCGCGGCCGGCCTGAAGCATCGACCCGTCGGCGAGAACAGCCAGCACCCCGTCACCGGAGGTTTCGACGAAAAGGACCACCGATCCGGCGTCCGTCCAGGACTGCTCCGAGCCGGGGCCGGCCACCAGGAGGGATTCACCGGAGGCGGCGCAGACCGTGTGCGTCCCCCGGAAGAAGGCCGCATCGGTCAGAGGGGCGCCGGTCCTGATGAACACGCCGGGCTCTCCCAGTCCTGCCGTCAGGAGCCCCCCCTCGCAGGCGCAGGTCAGATACAGGCCGTCCGACGAGAACGAACAGGCGCGCGGGATGCCGATCGAGTCGGTCGTGTAGGAGCAGACGTACTCGATCGGATAGCCGGGGCCCGATCCCTCCGGGTCGAGGACACAGGAACATCCCAGCACCACGGTCGAGCAGAGTCCCCACAGGCCTCCCGCGCGAAACAGCCCCGTCCGACCGGGCTTCAGTGGAGCCTCTCCTGCCAGGGATGCCCGCCCTGCCAGCCGGACTGGTACTCGTAGTCGACGAAGCATATCAGCAGGTCGGCCTGGTATTCGTAGTCCGCATAGAAGATCGAGACATCGGCCTGGTATTCGTAGTCCTCGAAGAACCAGACCGAGTCGCTGTCGTCGGCCTGGTAGCCGTAGTCGCAGACATACACGCAGAGGTCGGCCTGATACTCGTAATCGACGACGAATACCGAGAGGTCGGCCTGGTATTCGTAGTCGGTGACGTAGACCGATCCGGCAGCCGCCGGCAGGCACGAGGCGGCCATCAGCATCAAAGCGGTCCGCATGGCTTCACCTCCTGAGGTTCTCTCGACTGCATCCCGCCCGGCTGTTCCCGTCACCCTTCCCCGGGCTCTCCGAAGGGCATCACGTAGAGCACCTCGACTCCGCTGTCGAGCATGAGGACCCCGGCCGCGAGCGAGTCGTCGAAGGCTCCGACAGCCACGGTCCCGAGGCCGAGGGCTTCGCACATCAGATAGACGTTCTGCGACGAATGCCCTGCCTCGAGGGTCGCATACCGGGCTGCCCTCCCGCCGTATCGCGCGGCCGTCACCGAAGTCCGGGCGCAGATGACCACGGACGCCGGGGCGGAGGCCACCCAGGGCTGCCCGAGGCAGGCCTCCGAGAGAGCGCTCCTGAGATCCCCCTCAGCCAGCGGTTCGAGTGCGCCGTCGAGGGGCAGGTACCTGTAGAGGGCGGGGTCGATGCCGTCGACGGAACCGGCCACCAGGTACACCTCGAGGGGATAGAGGGCTCCGGCCGACGGAACTGTGCGCCGGCCGTCCGGAACGCATCCGTACGCCGCCCAGAGTAGTGCCGAGGCCTCTTCGAGGGTCGCGGGCCGGCTCCCGAAGAGGCGGGTGGATTCACGGCCG
>JAKLEF010000098.1 GCA_022703195.1 Candidatus Fermentibacterota bacterium
CCGGTTCGAGTATGCTGACCGGAAGCCCCGCAGGCAGTTCGGCAACCCGGGAGGCTACAGCGGAACTGTCGGCCAGGAGCGGCGATCCAGCCTCGAAGACGGTCGTCTCCGCACCCTCCAGGAAGTGGCCGTAGTGGAACTGCTGGGTCGAGAGAACCGCAGCCATGATGATCGCGTTCATACCGTCCTGGACTCCATTTCAGTGAGTGCTCCCCCGGCCGCGGCCGGCTGTGCGAAGGCGCGTCCGGCTGGCGGCATGACCGGGTCCGGGGCTGCGAGGCTCCCTGTCGTAATGTGCGCGGCCTCCCGGCAGCCAGCGTCGCAGGACGGCCTGTGCCGGCAGCCCGAGCACGCCGCCGGGCCGTGCCGCCTGAATGCGAAGGTCTTCCAGTATTCGTCGTCCTTCAGCCTGCGCCACTCCCTCCAGTGAGCGAGCCTCGTCTCGGAGTGGTTGCACACCCTGACCCATCCGGACGGATCGATCGCGAAGAAGTGGATGGCGGCCGAGCAGTGCGTGCCTATCTTGATATGGGGGTAGTCGGCGGGATCGGCTGCGCAGAACGGGGTCTCGGTACCCAGCGAACCAGGGCGTCCCGCAGCACCCAGCACCCTGTCGGCGATCGAGAGCATCTCCCGCACCCCGGCGGCCGACAACTCCAGCCTCTCGCGGTTCGCGAGCCCCCTGCCGCCCGGCAGGAAGCGGTTGAGCAGCACCTGCCCCGCGCCGGCGATGACCGCCGCGGCCATCGTCCGCTCCAGTTCGTGCAGGTTGAGCTTCGTGACGGTGATGTTGGCCGTCACAGGGATGCCGAGCGCCTTCGCCCCGCGGAAGCCTTCGAGCACCCTGTCCGCCCCGTCGAGCCCGGTGTGCGCCTCGAAGGTGTCGAGGCCGGGAAGGCTCAGGCTCAGCCTTACGCCCAGGTCCCGGCACTCCTCCAGAACCCTGCGGTCGATCAGCCTCCCGTTGGAGAGCAGGTACAGCTCAGGCGGGCGATGCTCGATCCTCAGCTCGCCGTCGACCGTCTCGATGTGCTCCGCAGTACATCCGGAAGCGTGGCGGAGTATGTCGAACAGGTCACCACGAAGAAGCGACTCACCTCCGGTGAATGCGAGGCTGGTAACTCCCGCGCCGCAGAGCTCGGAGACCAGTTCCCTCCATTCGGCGGTCCCCATCTCCGGGCGCCTGTCGAAGCTGCCGTCACCGCGCTCCCACGGGCACGAGCAGTAGATGCACCGGTGGTTGCACGCGTACGTGGTCTCGAGCACCGCCGTCCTGGGCAGGAAGGACCGGGCCCTCACGCCCTTCATTCGACGTCGATCTCGATCCCGAGAAGGCTGCCCAGCCTCTCGAGGTTCGGGCGCAGGGGGGACTGCGAATCGTTGGAGGTTTCGTAGTAGAGCTGCCCGGTCAGCAGCCCGGCGAGCATCCTTATATCCTCGACGTCGACCTCGGGATTCACCACGGTCCCGTCCTCGAAGGTGACGGTGAGCCTGAGCCGCGGCTCCACCGAATCGGGGGCGCAGGCACTGCAGAAGCTCGTCTCGTCGAGCGAGACATCGAGAGTGCCGGTCAGGCGGATGCCCTCGACGAGAGACCTGGCAGTGTCGATCTGCCAGAGGATGTACGGCGTCCCCCCGGCCCCATAGACCGTCTTCTCCCCGCACACGGGGCATACGTACTCGGCGATCTCGGGTATGGGCATCGCGGCGTAGCACATCGCACCCATGACGTACTCGGGCTCCGGCTCCTTGGCGACGGCCTCGAGGAGGTGCGCCACCTCGCGAACGGACATCGACTTCAGGCTGGCCGCCGTCACGGTCCTGCTCCTCCTTGCGAGTCCCCTGGCTCCCGCGGCCCCGGCGGCCGACAGGGCGAGCACCAGCAGCAGAATCAGCAGAAACGGGTTCACCTGCATCCTCCCCCGGGGCAGGAGGCCCCGCATCCGCCGTCGGAGCAGGGGGCTCCGCCCTCGGGGTCCATCCCCAGGATCTCCCTGATCCTGTCGAGGTTCTGCCTCAGCGGGAATGTCCCGTCGTTCACGCTCACATAGTCGAGCCTTCCAGACATGAAGCCTGTGAGCATCCGCAGGTCCTCGGCCGTCACAGGAGACGAGTGCGTCCGGCCGTCGTCCCATGTCACACGGAGCACCAGCGCCGGCTCGGTGGTCGAATCCGACCGGCACGCCGAGCACAGGGAGGACTCGTCGAGCGCCATGTCCAGGGTGGACACCGAATCGAGAACGGCAAAGAGCGCCCTCGTCTCGAAGAGCCCGGTGATCGTGTAGAAGGCGTCGTCCGACGTGTCGTACACCGTCTTCTCGCCGCAGACCGGGCAGAGGTACTCGGCCACGGCCGGCATCGCCACGGGCTCGTAGCACATGGCGCCCATCACGAGCTCGGGCTCCTCCATCTTCTCGACCCGCGAGAGCATCCTGTAGATCTCGTCCCTGTCCATCGAGCCGGCCTTTCCGGCCGTCATCCGGCTCTCTCTCCCGGCCTTCCGTGCGGCGGAGGCCCCGGCCAGGCACGCGGTGGAGATGAGCGCCACCAGCAGCGCGGTCAGCAGGAGCGGGTTCACACGCGCCTCCATTCCGTGAGTATCCGTTTCGACAGCCCGATGATTATACCCGCAGAGGTGCACGTCGATTCCGTGATTCCGCGTCCGCATGCAAGGTCCGGCCCCTCCTGCTCAGACCTCCCGCCCGTCCTGACTCCTCCCGAACGGGCAGATGTACAGGCACATACCGCATACTGCCCGGTCCAGGCCTGTCACAGACTGATGGAAGTACGAGTCGCACAGGTCCGCCCGGTATCGAGACTCCCTGGGTTCGTCCTCCCTGAACGGCCTGCCGCTGAACGCCTTCACCGGGCAGATGTCCGTGCAGGCTGTGCATATTCCACAGCGTTCCGCCATCGGCTGCCCGGTGGGGACAAGCGGAGCATCGGTGAGGACTGTAGCCCAGCGTACGCGGGGTCCGTGCTCCGGTGTCACCAGGAGACAGCTCTTGCCGATCCATCCCAGCCCGCTCAGATGGGCCGCGAGCTTGTGAGAGAAGACCGCGCAGATCCTACCGTCGTCCACCCGCTCCGACGATGCGACCGGAAACGCTCGATACCCACTCTTCTGCAGCAGCGAGGCGAGTCCGGACGCGACCATGTCCAGACGCCGGTTCACCACCTCGTACCCGTGAGTCAGGTAGCTGACCCTGACAGCCCTCTTCTCCCTGAAGGGCAGCATGTCCACAACGGCATCCGGCAGTGCTATGCCGATCGAGACGGCCCTGTCGAGCTCGGACAGGAGCCCGTCCGACTGTTCGTCGACGAATCCGCGCGCAGGAGCCAGGTCAGCAACCCCGAAGTAATCGATGGCTCCAACACTCCTGGCGAAACGGGACAGGTCCTCGCTGGATTGCACGGCCTCGACTCCTTCGCTGAGGGCCCGCAAGGGCTCCGACTCCTGTTTCGAGCCTGCCGGCCGGGGATGTCAGGCTCCTCTTTCAGCATGGCTCAATGCCTTCGCACGGGACGATACGGTCACAGGCCGATAACAGGAAGCGGCCCCGGGATCGGATTCCCGGGGCCGCAGCTGTGCTTCGCCCCTCGGGCGGGAGGATCGGCTAGAGTCCGAACTCCGCCTTGATCTCGCCGAAGGTCATGGGATCGAGAGCCATAGTGCCGTCGAACCTCAGCTCCGACATGTTGTTGGAGAGCGTTCCCGTGGGGGACGAGAGGTCCGTCTTGTTCATCAGGCCGCGGGGTGTGCCGGTGTTCCACATGTAGGTGTAGAACATGTTGGCGCCGCCCTGCCACTCGAGCTCGAACACAAGGTTGTCTGTGCCGTTGTACCAGTACGGGGTGTCGAGGGTGATCGTCATCCACTCGTCGGCGCCAGCCGACATCACCTGCTGGGAGGTCTGGTACACGAGGGTCCTCGTCCCGGCGACGTAGTTGTCGGCAAAGGTATCCGACAGGACGTCAGCGGAAGCCAGGCCCATATAGAGCTTGAAGCTGTTGTAGGTGCCGGTGGAGGACCCGGCGGACCCGCCCCTCTGCCAGGCTACGGTCTCGATTGTCATGGCCCCGGACATCTCCCCTGAAAGCGCTATCACCTGATAGCGGTTGAGGGAGCCTCAAGATGCGCAGAACGGATCCATGGTGGCTATCTCGGGGCTGCCTACGGTGACGGCAGCCGAGCAGATCCCGCACAGGATCCCGGCAAGAGCGAGCAGTCTGTACATGGACCGCCTTCCGGTGGGGGTTTGCCTTAATCTACCATCGCGCTAGGTATTTGTCCACGGTCCGGCCGGGTACGGCCCGGCAAACCCGAGAACGGTGTCAGGGAGACGGGCGGGGCTGCCCGGACGTCTCTCCGAGCCTGCCCAGAACCTCGACCCTCAGCGGCTGGGGGATCTCTGCCGCCTCGAGACATCGCCGGAGGAATCCGAGGTCGCAGCCGTGACGCTGCATGTGCCTGACGAGCGGATCGGATCGGTCGGGCCGGCTGCGGATGAGTTCGGTGACGAGGCGGAGCTCCAGCGCGACGGTCGGCACTGCGTGGCGGCCGCACGAAAGGAGCGAGAACCGCTCCCACGGGCCGCGGCCGAAGGTCTCCCTGGTGTCGACCGCGGAGTCCACCTCCACGGTGCTGATGCCGACTTCGACTCCTTCTACCTCGTAGTTTGCGTAGTACTGCCGCGAACAGGCGAGCCAGGCCGGTGCCTCGAGGCATCTGAACGGTGACAGGGCGGCGACGAAGGCATCGACTCCGCCGCGGTCCCTCGCCAGGATGTCGATATCCGCAGCCGGCAGCGACACCCCTTGCAGAAGGGCCGCTCCCGTGCCCACCAGCCTGTACTCGACCCGGTCGCATTCGGGCATGACATGGTCCAGGAATGCGGTAAGCGCCTCCCGGAACCGCTCACGATCGAGTGCCGGAGCCGGATGATCCCTCATCGACAGCCTTTCTGCTCATGATGCATCCGTGATGCGCCCCTCTCCCGAACGGTGATCGCGGATCCGTCGGAAGACCCTGTCAACATACCTCCACTGCCGGTACCTCCTGATGATGCGGGAGAGGAGGACGCTCTCCGCCTTCATGACAGCCCTCACGGCCATGCTCTTCCGTTTCTGCGACAGGGGACGGCTGCAGTCGGAGCCTCCCGCCTGCAGGATGACGTGGCAGTAATCGCCCGGGCGCCAGATGCACTCCAGCGAATAGTGGCGGAGCAGGTATCCGGCCGACGCGGCCTCCTCGACGAGGGTGGCCAGCTCGATCGAATTGTCGATCACCTGGAGCTCGCCCGGGTTGTTCTCGCGCAGGTACCGCTGATACTGTGGAGAAGGGTATGTGATGACAAGAAGCGCGGAATCCGAGCTGATCCCGCGAAGCATGCGGAGGAACCCGGGACGGTCGGCCTCGGGGATGTGCTCGATCGAATCCACGAGCACCACGACGTCTGCGGGACCGCCGAGCTCCATGCTTGCAGCGTCCAGTTCGTTAACGGCCTCGTGTGATGCGAAGGAGAGGTTGCCGGCACGGGTCGTCCGCTCTGCATACCAGATGTTCATGGGGCTGATGTCGATTCCATGGACCTTCCCGGCAGTGACACGGCGGGCCAGGCGTTCGGAGACGATGCCGATCCCGCAGCCTACGTCCAGTACGCGGTCGGTATCCCGCAGCAGAGGGAGGATCCGCGATATGGCAGCCTCGATCCTCGGATTGCCGTCTATCCGGTTGCTCGTCATCCGATACCTGAGGAACTCGTCGTAGTATGCGCGGACATCGTCTGGCCCGGGTTGTGTTGAAACTGCCACCTGAAGCCCCTCCCCCCGGATGGTCTTCCCCGGACGACCGGGTGTCCTGACTCGAGCACCCCTACTCGAGCCGCGACTCGTCATGTCTGAGGTCGGGTTCTGATCTGTCCCGTCCGGCTCCCTTCGCCCGCTGCCGGCGCGTACCGGGCGCCTGCATGCAATCGCAAGGATAGCGAAAATGGCATATAATACCCAGTATTCTGCACGGGAGCCGTAAAGGTCCTGCAGGCCGGCAGGGCCTCCTGCACGGCAACGGGCCGGCCGGAGGAAACGGCTCCGCCCTGCGGACAGTTCGGTTGTGCCGGACTGGGAAGAGTACACCGATGCAGGCTGAGCAGGTCACCAAACATTACGGGCCGCTGGAGAGACAGTGCCTGCCGGTCGATGTTGCGTGCTTACCTCAACAGCACCACCCGGGTGGAAGCCTCGAGATCGGCACTGGAGAGCCTCAGGAAGTACACGCCCTGGGCCAGGGCATGCCCGTTACCGTCGAGGCCGTCCCAGTAGTGGGTCTGGGAGCCCGAGGGCAGGGTTCCAAGATCCTGCGTCTTCACCAGATGCCCTGCGGCGTCGTAGATATCGAGTGTCAGAGGGGAGAGCCCGGTACTCAGGAAGGAGAGCTCGATGCCGGCAGCCGTGGGATTGGGAGAGGCATGGAGGACGCTCGATTCCATTTCCGGGGAGGGTTCGATCCCTGTGTCGGGTTCCCATCGGGCGACGTGGCTGGCAAGGCTCCCCCCGGCCACGGTGAAGTAACCTCCCACATACACGTCTGAGCCACTCACAGCGATGGCGAAGACATTGCCGTTCACACCGCTTCCCAGTGCCGACCAGCTGCTGCCGTCCCATCTGGCGATGCGGTTGGCCGGACTGCCCCCGGCCTCGGTGAAGAATCCTCCCACATAGACGTCCGAGCCGCTCACGGCGATAGCCCGGACATAGTGGTTCAAACCGCTCCCCAGTGCCGACCAGCTGCTGCCGTCCCAGCAGGCGATGAGGCTGGCAGGGTTGCCGCCGGCCTCGGAGAACATGCCTCCCACATACATGTCCGAGCCGCTCAAGGCGATGGCCCAGACAAGGTTGTTCATGCCGCTTCCGAGCACTGACCAGCTGCTGCCGTCCCATCTGGCTATGCGGCTGGCTGGATTACCCCCGGCCTCGTTGAAGACTCCTCCCACATACACGTCGGAACCGCTCACGACAATGGC
>JAKLEF010000099.1 GCA_022703195.1 Candidatus Fermentibacterota bacterium
CTGCGGTGACGAGCGCCAGTTCGAGCCTGTCGGCACTCCTGTTCCTCATGAGTTCGTCGATGGGATCAACGGCGAACAGCCGGCAGGGGTGCCCGGGCGACTCGAGGGTGAAGCTGTTGCAGACGATGGTCCTGAGCCTGGCCATCACGGCGGGGATGTCGGCTCCTGCAGCGCCGGCCTCGAGGGCGGCCCCGGCCACCGAGGTCGGTCTCTCCGCATCGAGCGCCGCCAGGTAGGATTCCGACATCATCGAGTAGAGCGCCTGCCAGCCGGGGATTGTGGAGACGGACAGGCGCCCCGCCGGAGCTACGGCGGTGAACACCGCGCCGGATCCGTCCATCTCGAGGCTGTAGCCGTCGCCCTCCCAGGCCGGCTCCTCCCCCAGGCCGCGCATGGTGATCCTGACGCTGTCGGCCCATTCCGGTGCGGTGAAGCCCAGCCAGGCGCCGTCGTCCCACAGCCCTGCGTGGTCGACGGTCTCCACCCGGAGGAATCCCCCTCCGTCCATCCTGCCGGGGAACGCCACGACCAGGGCCAGGGGCATCCCGGAGGAGCTGCCGAGGGTGTCCACGGCCCAGCCCGGCAGGTCCGATCTCGTCCCGTCGGCCGTTTCGACCCAGGCATCGAGGAGCCGGACATCCATGAAAGCCGGATCGAACGGGACCGGATACCTCCTCGAATCGAACCCGTCCACGGAGAGGATGGTCGTCAGATCGCCGTCCTGTTCGGACATGTCCATGGAGAGCAGGGATGCCCGCGCCAGGGCGGCAAGGGCCACGAGCGCGAGCGGTGCGCGGATCAGGGCTCCTCCAGGCGGATCCGCCGCCCATCGCCGGAACACCGGGATGCCGCGGTCTCCCTGAGCGTCCCGGCGGGATGGTTGCCGAGGTCGCAGATCTCCGTCCATACCAGTGAATCGCCCTCCAGCCCGGCACTCACCGAGTAGCCTCCGCCGGCAAAGGGTCCGGGCGGCGATGCGGTCATGCCACCAGGGATGGCGACGGCCCCCTCCAGCACTTCCAGCAGGGGCGTATCGGTGCCCTGCACCCTGCCGTCGCGGTCGGGGGCCGACAGGAGCAGGGCGGAAACCCTCGATCCTGCGACGTCGAGATCCGCCAGCCCGGGGAGGATCATGCGAATCCCCCCGGATTCGACCGCGCGGGACGGGATCGAGACCGTCCCCGACACGGAGAAGTCCGAGAGCGGGTCGCAGGGATCTCCGTGGACTCCCAGGGAGCTTCCGGGCGAGACTCCGAAGAGAGCCTCGAGAAGCTCCGGCCAGGCACCGGGGTCGACACGCGAGAGCATGTCGCGCCAGAGTTCGTCGGCAGCTCCTGCGAAACCGACCTCCATCGTGCCGCGGAGGCTGTCCAGCCCGGGTGAGAATCCCAGGGAGACCCTCATCCTGAGGGAATCGAGCCCTGGGTCGGGGACCGTCACGTAACCTTCGCACCATGGGGCGAGAGGGAGGACCGGGAGGCCCCGGAGCGCATAGCTTGCGGGGGTGGAATGGCCTGTGGTGGAGGGGTCGAGCACGTCGAGCACGCCGTCCCTGTCGAGCAGGACCACCATGTGGTCGAAGTCCCTTATGCCGCAGAGAGGATCGAGGGGGTGCGAGGTCCTCGTCAGGCCGAGCCAGGCGCCGTGACCCGCCGCCCTGAGAAGAGCGGCCAGGAGAACCGACTTGTCCCTGCACACCCCGCATCTGTCCGAGAGCGTTTCGGACGGCGTCCGGGGGGTGAAGCCGGGATCGGTGCCAATCCCCGATCCTAGATATGAGATGTTCGAGGCCACCCAAGCCCTGAGTGTGTCCGGATCCGTACCGGTCGAGTCGAGAACCGGGGCGAGCGCCGACAGCTCCTCGCCGGACGGGATGCCAGGATCGAGGATCCCGTACAGGAGGACGCCCAGTTCGCCCGGTGAATGCGAGGAGATCGTGACGTGCCCGGCCTCCTGCTCGACCGGTACCCCGAGGGGCAGCACCGGCAGAGGCTCCATCGGGCCCGACCGCCACTCCACCGTCCTCACGCCGTCCGACGTAAAATCGGACAGGGGGCCGGGTCCCGTGAAGTGCAGCGGCACCCCGTTCGGCCAGCGGACCGTGAACGAGCTCGAATGGATGCTGTCCGAGGACTGGGTGTAGAAGGAGTAGCTGTAGGCGTCGGCGAGGGGCAGTCTGCGTATCTCCCGGCGCGTCGAGACGAATATGGTGTCGCCTGTCTCGAGGCCGGGGAACTCGATCAGATACTCCCTGAAGTTGCTCTCGAGCCTGCCGGCTTCGGCCAGCCCGGGCCTGGGCCTCTCGGTGGAGGCGGCCTCGGAGTCGGGTCTCCCGGGGCGCAGGGGATGAAGCTCGGCCGTGATCACCGTGACGGTTTCATTCCAGCTGTCGTACGGGACGGACAGGGTCGAGAACCTGGAGACACCGGAGGCATCGAGGGGGATGACCACCTCCAGGGATGTCTCGACCGCCGCGGCCGAGTCGCATGCCAGGTCGACGAGGGCCTGGTGCCTGAGGAAGACCGCATCGGTGCCTAGGATCAGTGCAGCCAGGAGAACGGGCGCCAATGCCTAGCCCCCTTGCGGCATGCTGAAACCCGGGAGGCTCCTGTCGAGCCCGAGGAGGGTGGCGCTGACGAACCCTGCCCTGAGTGCCTCCACGTCGGTGCCTGTCTCGTCCCTGAGGGGCAGCTCGTGGCATCTGCCGTACCGGTAGGATCGCCCCGGCTCGAGTACGATGAAGGGGGCATCCTGCGAGAACCTGCCCGTCCTCGTCCACACCGGCGGGCCGAGCATGCAGGAGGGGGCATCCGGGATATTGAGATTGAGCACCGAGTCGGGGGGGATCGAGGCGTGCACGCCGGAACGGATCAGGCCTGCAACGTACTCGGCGGCGCAGCCCAGGTGCGAGGGCGAAGGGGACCCGGAACTCACGGCGATGGCGGGTATGCCCCAGAATGCGGCCTCGCTCGCGGCGGCGACGGTGCCGGAGTAGTGGACGTTGTTCGCGAGGTTCGGCCCGGGGTTGATGCCGGAGACCGCCAGGTCCGGGATGAACCCCAGCAGCTCGCGGATCGCCAGCTTGACGCAGTCGGCGGGGGTTCCGCCCACCGACCAGTATCGCCCGCCCGTGTTCGTGACCTCGATGTCTCGGTAGAGCCCCAGGGCATGGCCCGACCCGCTGCAGTGAGCGGCTGGAGCCACGACATACACTTCCCAGGAGGAGCGGAGCGCAGCCTCCATGGCTTCGAGCCCGGGCGCTCCGATGCCGTCGTCGTTCGTCAGCAGGATCCTCATGGCGCTCAGGTCAGATCCCGGTGGTCAGCACGATCCTGTGGACGTCCCCCAGGGACATCGCACCCGGGATCCACGCGTAGTCGAGGGCCCAGGCGCCCGCGGAAAGGCCGATGCCCGCGGTGAGGTCCTGGGAGTCGTTTCCGAGCCGGTACCCGCCGCGCAGGTCGAGCCACGCGGCCGGCGAGAGTTCGAGCCCCGCCCCGCCGGACATGTCGTTGTCGATGGGCTTGCAGGTTTCGAGGGAGAGCGCTGCGGGGCCGGCCCAGGGCAGTTCGGCACGGGTCGAGACCCCGGCCCTCCAGGTCATGGGCATCCTGTACCCGGGCCGGCTGCCGAAGTCGGCCGATGGACCGATGTTCTGCACTGCGAGGCCCAGGTCGAGCCAGGGCAGGGGGTGCACCGCAGCCGAGGCGTCGACGGTGAAGCCCCACTCGTCAGTCTCCCAGATCTCCTCGTGCAGCAGCTTCATGCCTGCCCCGGCATCCAGGGGACCCGACGAGGCCGCAACCGCACCGGACAGAGCCAGGTCGAGGTAGTCGAAGGTCCCGAGAGGTTCTGCCACCGGTTCGTCTCCCCTGTACTCGAGCCCTCCTGCCGAGAGCGCGTTTATCCCGGCGGAGAAACGCAGGCCTCCGGAGGCCGCGACGAGAGAGGCAGTGTTCTGGCTGGCAGAGCCGAAATAGCTGGCATGGCTCGCCGAGACGCTCGCGCCGTCGAGGCGCGCCAGGCCCGCGGGGCACGAGAATCCCGAGAGGGGCCCGGAATTGAAGAGCACGGTGCCGCCGAGAGCGGCGGCGCGGGCCGAGACCTCGATCTTGAGGAACTGGAATGCCGAGGCTCCGGCATCCCGGTATATTCCGTCTCCGGAGGCCGCATGGACGCAGACGGCCGCCATGACGAACGGGATCGCTCTCAAGGGCACCTCCGGTTCGTTGTTGTTCAATCTATCTGATACCTCCGGCGATGACAACGGTTCCACCGCCGGGGACCGGAGGACGGTTGGGTCGGATCATCGAGATAAGGTCGGGCGCTTCGGGGGGCCCGTGGAACATGGCGGTCGACTCTCTCCTGCTCTCCATGGCGGAAAGCGGCGCGATCAGGTTCGCTCTGAGGACCTATACCTGGAAGCCTGCATGCGTCTCGATCGGGAGGCTTCAGGACCCCTCGAGGGAGATCTCGGCCGGAGCGCTGCGCGCTGCCGGCGTGGGAGCGGTGCGCAGACCCACAGGGGGCAGGGCGGTGTGGCACGAGAACGAGCTCACGTACTGCATCGCGGCCGCACCCGGGCATCCCGCGGCGTCGGGCTCCATAGAGCAGAGCCTGGCCATGACTGGCGGCATGCTCGTCGAAGCGCTCGGATCCCTGGGCGTTCCCGCGACGCTGGCCCGGGCGGACAGGCACCATCTCCCCCGCGGGACGGCCTCGAATCCCTGCTTCACTTCGCACGGCCGCATGGAGGTCATCGTATCCGGCTGCAAGGTCGTCGGAAACGCCCAGGCCCGCAGGCGAGGGGCGTTCCTCGAGCACGGCTCCATCATCGTGCACAACGATCAGGTCAGGCTCGCGGATTTCCTCCCGGGGGCGGACGCCGGATCGAGGCGCTCCGTCAGGGACGTGCTCTCGTCCGGAGTCCGCGGCCTCGGCGACTTCATCCCCGGCATCACCCCCGGCGACGTCAGGGAACCGCTCCATTCCGCCTTCGCCAGGGCCGCGGGATGCACCCCCGAGGCCCTGGAGGAGGGCGACCTCGACGCGAGCCGTCTCGGAGCCGTGAGGGATTCCCTGGAACGGGAGGCGCTGGGATGGGAGTGAGGGACCGCATGCCGGAATGGCTCAGGACCTCCACGCTGGGCGGCGACGGGGCCGCCAGGGTGCGGAGGCTCATCGGCGGGGCCGGCCTCCACACCGTGTGCAGGGAGGCCGCCTGTCCCAACCAGGGCCGCTGCTTCGACAAGGGCACGGCGACCTTCCTGATCCTCGGCGACACCTGCACCAGACGCTGCGCCTACTGCGCCGTACGCAAGGCGTCGGGTCCCCTTCCCCCGCCCGATCCAGGCGAACCAGGAAGGGTTGCCGGGAGCGTCCGGGAGCTCGGGCTCTCATACGCGGTGGTGACCTCGGTCACGAGGGACGACCTGCCCGACGGGGGCGCATCCGCCTTCGCCGACACCATCCGGGAGATCCGTTCGCAGTGCCCTGGCACCCGGGTGGAGGTGCTGACGCCGGACTTCGGGGGCGATGCGGCCAGCCTCTCACTCGTAGCTGAGGCCCGCCCCGACGTCTTCAACCACAACATCGAAACGGTGGAGAGGCTCTTCCCCATGCTCAGGCCGGGGGCTTCGTATCGAGCATCCCTCGAGGTGCTCTCCCGGTTCCGGGCCATGGCTCCGGGAATACCCACGAAGAGCGGCATGATGCTCGGGCTCGGAGAAACGGCAGCCGACACGAGGGATGCCCTGGCCGGGCTCCGGGACGCAGGCGTCTCCATCCTCACGCTCGGCCAGTACCTGATGCCCGGCCGGGACCACCATCCCGTGGACAGGTTCGTCACTCCCGCGGAGTTCGACGGGTGGAAGGCCGAGGCGCTCGCCGCCGGCTTCCAGGCGGTTGCTTCCGGGCCTCTCGTGAGGAGCTCCTTCGATGCGGCGGCGAGCTTCGAGAGCCTGTCCGGCCGATCATGCCCAGGAGGGCGGAGTTGACCGCCGCCCCCAGGGAGTACACCCACGGCTGTTCGCTCGCACCGATGGCCGGTTTCAGCGACTCGGCCTTCAGGATCATCTGCAGGAGGCTCGGTGCGACATCGTGCGTCACCGAGATGGTCAGCGTCCAGGGGCTCTCGAGGAAGTCCGCCGGATCGTGCCGGCTGCTTTCGTTCTCGATCCACGAGAAGCCCCTCGGTGTCCAGCTCTACGGCTCGGAACCCGCCGACTTCGAGCGGGCCGCGAGCACCGTCTCCGGGATGGGCTTCGACTTCATAGACATCAACGCGGGCTGCCCGGTCAGGAAGGTGCTCTCCAGCAGGTCGGGCGCCGCTCTCCTCCTCGACGTCCCCAGGCTGCTCGACATAGTCTCGGCGGCGTCGGCCGGGGCCGACGGCCTCCCCGTGACGCTCAAGATCAGGCTCGGCTGGGATCCCTCGAGGCCCCTCCCCCGCGAGATCGGGGCGATGGCGGCGGCCAGGGGGGCTTCCGCGCTGGCCGTCCACGGCCGCTACCGGACCGACATGTTCGAGGGCCCGGTCAGGCTCCCGGAGATGGCCGGGATCGTCGAGGCCTCACCCGTACCCGTCGTGGCGAACGGAGACTCGACCTCCCCCGCCGCGGCTCTGCGGATGCGCGATTCGTGCGGGGCGTCGGGCATCCTCGTAGGACGCGGCGCGATCGGGAGGCCGTGGTTCTTCAGGGCCGCGGCCGGCACCGGCACCCCCGGGCCGGGGCCGGGCGAACTCGCCCCGGTCGTGCTCGAGCATCTCTCGCTCATGAGGGCCTGCATGCCCGAGCCCTTCGTGTTCCATGCCTTCAGGGGCCAGCTCGTGCATTACCTGAAGGGATTCCGCGGAGCAGCCTCCCTCAGATCCAGGGCCGTCCGGGTGGAATCGGAGGAGGACGTCAGGGACGTGCTGGAGGAGGCGGCAGCGATGTCGGAGGCCGTATGACCATCAGGCGGATGTCCGCCCTGCCCCTGCTGATCGCCGCCGCATCGTGCGCGCCCAGGGAGGCCGCG